>JAYFPV010000201.1:0-3416 GCA_034927465.1 Lawsonibacter sp. | reverse complement strand
CCGCAACGGCGTGGACGCGATGACCACCGAGACGACCTGCCTGACTTCGGTCTGGCGCACGGACGAAATCGTGAAGACGTACTTTAAGGTACACGGCCGGCCGGAGGAATACCGCCAGCTGGACCCCGGCGCGGACGCCTGCTACGACGGCGCCATCGTGATCGATCTGGATACCATTGAGCCGATGATTGCCTTCCCGTTCCATCCCAGCAATGCCTATTCCATCCGGGAATTCTATGAGAACTCGGCGGATATTCTGGCAAAGGTGGAACAGAATGCGCAAAAGCAGATCGCCAATCCGAAACTTCATCTGGACCTGAGGAGCAAGCTGCACAACGGCCGCTTCCGGGTCGATCAGGCGGATATCGCGGGCTGCTCCGGCGGCAGTTTTGAAAATCTGGTTCATACGGCCCGCATCATGGAAGGCCATGCGATTCCCAATGAGTTTTTCACCATGAGCATCTATCCCGAAAGCAACCCCGTCCTTATGGAGCTGCTGCGCACCGGCGAAATGCAGAAGATCATATCGGCCGGTGCCATTCTCAAATCTGCGTTCTGCGGCCCCTGCTTCGGCGCCGGCGACGTTCCTTCCAACGGGTCGATTGCGATCCGGCACACGACAAGGAATTTTCCCAACCGCGAGGGCTCCAAACCGAAGGAAAACCAGCTGTCTTCGGTTGCGCTGATGGATGCGCGGTCGATTGCGGCGACGGCGATCAACGGCGGTTACCTGACTGCCGCCACTGAAATAGACTACGACGACAGCACGCCGAAATTTTATTTCGACGGGGCGGTCTACCAAAAGACCATTTATAACGGATTTGGTCATCCGAAGCCCAAAGCGGACCTGCGCTTTGGCCCCAATATCACCGACTGGCCGAATATGGTGGCGTTGCAGGAGCATGTGCTGCTCAAGGTCGCTTCCGTGATTCCGGACGCGGTGACGACCACCGATGAGCTGATTCCCTCCGGCGACACATCCTCCTATCGCTCCAACCCCGTGCGTATGGCGGATTTCACTCTTTCCCGCCGCGATCCTGAATACGTCGGCTGTGCCAAGCAGTTCCAGGCACTGGAGAACGCGCGGCAAAATGGGGAGGAAAACCCCGAATTGGTCAGGATGATGGATGCTGTGGCTGAAAAGATGGAGGTTGGGGAGAACGGAAAGCATCTGCTGGCGAAGACCGGCCTTGGAACCGTTGTTTGCTCCCTGCGCCCGGGCGACGGTTCCGCCAGAGAGCAGGCGGCTTCCTGTCAGCGCGTGCTGGGCGGCCTCGCCAATATCTGTGTGGAGTATGCCACAAAGCGGTATCGCTCCAATCTGGTGAACTGGGGCATGATTCCTTTCACCTGGGACAGTTCTTTGACGCAGAAGCTCAGCCGTAACGACCTGATCTGGATTCCGAATGCCAAAAAAGCGGTTCAGGATAGAAAGCCCAAAGTGGAGGCGTATATCCTGAAAGAAAACGAGGCCCCGGAAAAAATCGTTCTTCGTCTGGAAAACCTTTCACAGGAAGAAGCGGAGATCATTCTGGCAGGCTGTCTGATCAATTATTACGCACGGAAGAGCTGAAAATTGATCCCACGCATTGAACGGGTGGGATAACTTGTCGAAAAGCCACTCTACGCCCCATCCAATTCTTAAGCCTAATCCGGCATCATCTGGTTTTTGACTCTCTTGCCATAAATTAGGGCGACACCGCACAAAAGGAACGTGTGCGGGAAGGCCCGGAATCCATCGACAGCCGTGCCTTTTCAGAGTTTTGTGGTGCAGCAACCAGGTGCCGGACAGCGATACGCTGGGGCGGTTTCGGAACATCCTGGTGCGCAACGGCCTGCAGGAGAAGCTGTTTGCCTAGGTCGTGGAGTTGCTCCTAGCCAAGGGTTTGCTGCTGAAAAAGGGGACGATCGTGGACTCTATCATCATTGCCGCCCTGCCTGTCACGAAGAACCGCGAACATCAGCGTGATCCTGAAGCTCACCAAGTCAAAAAAAGGAAACGAGTGGCATTTCGGGTATAAAGCGCATGTGGGTGCGGACAAGGACAGCGGATTGGTGCACGCGCTCAAAGTGACTGCCACCAATGTCCACGATGTTTCCGTTGCTTCCGAACTACTGAAGGAAACGAAGATACTTTTTATTGGGGCGTTTTTGGGGGAAGAGATGTCGAGGCCCAGATGCCCAGTGTAATCAAAAAATACCTTAGAGCGTTTCCGCTGGCAAATCCGCTCTTACGTTCGTATAACTTTTGATGCCTTGTGCAGCATTAGCACTACTACCAATGCTAATTAAACCATCACTACCATTTCCAAGGGGGCCATATCCTCCTCCAATTGCCGTACTTTTCGTTGAAGAAGCTGATTTCGTAACACTTGGTATGCTTATTGAAGATATCTGCTGCCGCCAGCGGCAGTGATGCTACCGCTGCCCCCAATTCCAGCACCATAATTTCCGGATGCATTCACTGGCATTACTAATACTAATGCTAATGCTACCACAGACACCTCCATAATACTCTGGATCGTCAGAGCAACCGCCGCCAATACCCGCGCCTTCAAGAAGCGATTCAGCAGTAATATTGCCGCCGGTTATTGTAATGGAGCCACAGCCGCCCCACTGACCAGCACCAATCCCGGCTCCGAAAGTGGATAATTACTCCATTGGATATTTCGATTGAACCTATATTACTATTTGTCGAGCTACCAATCGATGCATTTGAATAGCCACTGGTTATAGCTGTAATTGTACCGCCGCTGATGTTAATAGAATCAAGGTTTCCATATGGTCCGCTCCCAATAATTGGGAACTTATAGAAATTTTCTATAATACCTCCGGTGATTATCACATTTCCACCAGTTCCACTACCTCCTGTTCCAATACCCGCGCTTATATAGAAAGGTCCATTTAAATTCATTTTACCTCCAATAATGGTAATTGTTCCACAGTCTCTACCATGTAGTATAAGAGATTGAATTAAAATGTTGTATGAGTAGGCTCCTTGAGCCAACCCCAAGCTTTTCAAAAACGCGGGTAGGAAAGGGCCTGCGTTGCGCACATTCTGCGAGAGCGTACGGTTCGCATCCGTAAGGTCGAGGGTTCAAGCCCCTTCATCTCCACCAGAAAAGCCGCTAAATTTGATGATTTAGCGGCTTTTTTATAACTTTTTAATAAAATTCAGGGCCAGTGAGACTTCAAATATTTAGACCAGCTCGTGCGGGAGGTGCGCGCGGCGTACTCAAAATGGCTGATAATTTTTCTTCACATTTTCAAGGTGAGAAACGAATAGATTGCGAACCACCTAGCAAAAGGTTGGCATAAGAGCCATAAGAACCATAAGAACCTTTTGACAGGTAGATTGTTGGTTCAAGTCCCGTCTCACACACCACCCCACGGGATGCATGCATCCCGTGGGAGTC
>JAYFPV010000293.1:0-7418 GCA_034927465.1 Lawsonibacter sp. | reverse complement strand
AGTACCGAAAAGTCAGGAATTATCACCATCTGCGGCCGGCCAAATGTGGGCAAATCGACGCTGACGAACGCGTTGGTGGGAGAAAAGGTGGCCATCGTGACCAACAAGCCACAGACCACCCGAAACCGCATCTGCGGCATTTTAAACCGGGGGGAGAGCCAATTTGTCTTTGTGGATACCCCTGGGCTTCATCGGGCCCGCACCCGTTTAGGGGACTATATGGTCCATGTGGTCAAGGAGAGCGTGGCCGATGTGGACGCTATCGTGCTGTTGGTGGAGCCAATCGCCAACGTTGGGGAGCCGGAGAGGCAGATCATAGACCGGCTCAAGACACTGAACTGTTCCAGTGTGCTGGTGATCAACAAGGTGGATACGCTGGAGAAGAAGGAAGCCCTGCTGGAGGTTATAGAACTTTATGGCAAGGAATATGACTTTACAGCTGTGGTCCCCATTTCCGCCAAGACTGGCGAGGGTGTGCAGGAATTGCTTTCCGTGCTGGAAGGGTATTTGCCCGAAGGGCCTCATCTTTTCCCAGAGGGGATGACCTCCGACCAGCCTGAACAACAGATGATGGCTGAGATTTTGCGGGAGAAACTACTTCTGTGTCTGGACAAGGAAATTCCACACGGAACCGCCGTGGAAATTACCCGGTTTGCCGAGCGGGACGATGAGGTTGTGGAGGTGGAGGCCACCATCTACTGTGAGAAGAACAGCCACAAGGGAATCATCATTGGCAAGGGGGGCGCGATGCTAAAAAAGGTGTCCACGTTGTCGCGTCAGGATATGGAGAAGTTTATGGGGACCAAGATCTACCTTCAGACTTGGGTGAAGGTGAAGGAGAATTGGCGGGACAACCCGGCCGCCATTCAAAATTTTGGTTATCACAAGGAATGAGGATTGGTTAATAGGACTGGCATACAAGGAGAAAATTCCGGCGCTCCGGCGGCGGGTTCCTTTGCCGACGCGGGCAAAAGAACTTCCCCCGCAGCGTGAGACATCCCCTATTTTCTGCTGAATCTCATGGAAACTAAAATTTGCCGCTTATAATTTGCTCGGATGCGCCCCAACCTAATGTTGTAAAAATCGACAGGAGGCGGGCGTATGGACGAGCGGGGACTATGGGAGTTATTCTATGCCACGGGTTTGCCTGAGGCATATCTGGCCATTTGGGAAACGCGAACAGAGCCGGAAGAGCAAATGGAACTACCGGCCAAAACAGCCTTCCGCCCGGAAGGGGCTTTCGTCCGGCAGATTTAAGGCGGGATTGCCCCCGCTACATAGGAGAGATGCCCATGCACACCACCACTCAGGCGCTGGTGCTTCGATCGGTGGATTATAAGGACGCGGACAAGATTCTAACGCTGCTGACCCAGGATCAGGGCAAGCTGACGGTCGCTGCCCGGGGGTGCCGGAAGAAGGGCAGTCCCATTGCCGCGGGCTGTCAGCTGCTGTGCTGGTCGGAGTTGGTACTGTATGATTACCAGGGACGCTGGACAATAAAAGAAGCGGCTACCCAGCGCCAGTTTCGCGGAGTGCGGGATGACCTGGAAACGCTTGCGCTGGCCTGCTACTTTGCCGAGGTGACCGAGCTGCTGGCCGTCGAGGATATTCCAAGCCCGGAGCTGTTGTCGCTGATTTTGAACAGCCTGCATGCCCTGGAAAAGCTGGATAAACCGCTTGCATTGGTCAAGGCGGCCTTTGAATTGCGGGCCATGTGTTTGGCGGGGTACGAGCCCATGGCGGACGGCTGCGCCGTCTGCGGGATCGATTCCCCCGAAGAGCCGCAGTTCCATTTGAAGGAGGGGGTGCTCCACTGCGCCCAGTGCCGGGGAGAGGTGGGGGACGGCATCTCTGTGCCCCTGAACCAGCAGGCGCTGGACGCCATGCGCTACATTATCTACGGCGATCCGAAGCGTTTGTTCTCTTTCCAAGCGGGGGAAGAAGGACTCCGGCAGCTGGGCGACCTGGCCGAGGCATACCTTCATACTCAGTTGGAGCGGGGCTTTCGAACTCTGGATTTTTATAAGCAGATGCAAACGGGGAGGCCGTCTGAGGTAAAATAAAAAAGGCCGCTGTATCATTAATACAGCGGCCTTTTTTGTAATTCAAAATGGATGACTGAGCGTCGACCTGACCGAACGAACGGCCGTTATAGGTCAAACAATTTTTGCACATCCGGTGGGGCAGACGGAACGCTCCACACTTAGGACAGGTCACGATACCGGGAGTCTCCAGCTTCCAATGGGAGCTGCGCCGCTTATCGCGCCGGGCCTTGGACACTTTTCTCTTAGGAACCGCCATGGGTGACACCTCCTTCGGTTTGTGTGCCAATCAAGGCACTTTCGACTACTCACTCAGTTTCGTTATCCAACAGCTGCGCAAGGGCCGCCAATCTTGGATCCACTTCAGGTTTGCACCGGCAGGGCTCCTCGTTGAGGTTGGCTCCGCATTTGGCGCACAGCCCTTTGCAGTCGTCTGAGCAAAGGTTTTTGGTATCCATTGCGAGGACAAAGACCGTGGTCACCACCTCGTCCAAATCCAGCTCGGTACCCTCCAAAAGGATGATTTCTTCGTTTTCGTCATCCTCCAGTTTTTGGGCCACCAAGCTGTCCAGCTTGACCACTTTTTCCCGGGAAAACTTGTTTCCGCAGCGGTCGCAGGCCAGATCCAGCACGGAACGGGCCGTTCCTTCCAGAACCAGGGCACCGGCGTGGTTGGTCACGCTGCCCTCGGCCAGAACGGGCCGGGTGATGGGTTTTCTCCCGTAAAAATCAAGGTCGGATAAATCAACCTGAATCTGAAAAGTTTTCCGTGCATCCGGAATATGGATGATATCTCGCAGATCCAGACGCATGATGTTCCTCCCCGGGGTTTGACCCTATACTCGCATAATGGTACGGGGAACATTATAAAGAAAATAACCAGACTTGTCAAACCTTTTTTGCAGCGGGAAAGCGGTAAATTGAAATTTTTATTGGCCTACCAAACGCTTGCTCCTGCCCAGACAGTCTGAGGGGTGTGATTGTCTATTGACAAAAGTTCTTTTTTATGTTGGAATCAAACTGCTGTAACAAATGGAACGAAGGGGACATTGGCTAGCATGAAGGAGTTTACCGTTGAAAAAAATGATGCCGGGCAGCGATTGGATCGCTGGCTGGCCAAAACATTGCCTCTGCTGCCGGCTCCGCTGGCCCAGAAATATCTTCGCCTGAAACGGGTAAAGGTAAACGGGAAGGGAGCTGGGAGGGATGTGCGTCTTTCGCTGGGTGATGTTTTGCAGCTTTATATCAATGACGAGTTTTTTGATCAGCCGACCCGGGAGAATGCATTTCTCTCTTTGTATCAGCCCAGGCTGAATATCCTGTATGAGGACGAGCACATCATGCTGCTGGACAAGCGGCCCGGAATGGTGGTTCACCCGGACCAGAAGGAGCGGGTGAACACCCTGCTAACCCACATCCAGGCTTATCTCTATCAAAAGAAAGAGTGGTCCCCGTACACTGAGCACTCCTTTGCTCCGGCACTGTGCAACCGGATCGACCGGAACACCGGGGGGATTGTCATTGCCGCCAAGACTGCCGAGGGGCTGCGGGTGATGAATCAGAAGATTAAGGACCGGGAGATGAGCAAATACTACCTGTGTGTGGTTCAGGGGCAAATGGAGCCCCGTGAGGGTAGGCTGGAGGGGTATTTGTTCAAGGACGAGGTGAAAAAGCAGGTCTACGTCCGCAAGCGTCCGGAGCCGGGAGCCAAGTCCGCCGTTACCCTATATAAGACTTTAGCGGTCAAAAACGGGCTGTCGTTGGTGGAGTGCGACCTGCTTACCGGACGAACACACCAGATCAGGGCCCAGTTTGCTGATGCCGGACATCCGCTTTTGGGAGACGGAAAATACGGTAGCGAGCGAGAGAATCGGTTATACGGACGCCACGGGCAGGCCCTGTATTCCTATAAGCTGACCTTTCAGTTTTCCACTGAGGCTGGCCCGCTGGAGCACCTGAACGGGATGACGTTTCAGGTGGAAGACGTGGATTTTGTGCAGGAATATTTTCCGGGTGTTCTGAGAAAAAGGCGGAACGAGGCGGAATAATCTGAAGCGGAAGCCGTCTTCCGCTAAGCGTGTTGAACGGACAACAGGAAGGGCCCTCCGGAAGTTCCGTCCGGAGGGCCTTTTTTGGATGGAAAAGTCCATGAAAATCCCTGAAAAAGCCTCTGGGGAGAAGGGCTGCGGCTAGGTGCAAAATTCGATAAAAAATTTGGGGAAAAAGATTGACAATCCGGAAGCAAACCGATATAGTTTATCTCGTTATTCGAAAAAATGCGGTTCCTGTCGACGCGGGGCCGCCGGCCAACCAAATGAATTGGGGGAGCTGACAAAGCGAACAGTACAGGGGAAATGGGGGAGGATACATGTCCAAAGAGTTGATCCGCCTGGCCAACTGCACCATGGCGTTTGACGACGAGATCGTACTTGACAGCATTAATTTATATATCAAGGATAAAGAATTCCTCACGTTGCTCGGACCCAGTGGGTGCGGCAAGACGACCACGCTCAGAATCATCGGTGGTTTTCAAACCCCAACCTCTGGAGATGTTTATTTCGACGGCGTGAGGATGAATTCTGTCCCGCCCCATAAACGAACCATCAACACCGTGTTTCAGAAATATGCACTGTTTCCTCATTTGAACGTGTATGAAAACGTTGCCTTCGGGCTGCGTATTCCAAAAGTGGATGAGAAGGGGAAAAAGGTCAAGCTGACCGAAGCGGAAATTGATGCGCGGGTGATGGAGATGCTGGAGGTCGTCAACCTGAAAGGGTTTGAAAAGCGCCACATCACCGCGCTGTCCGGCGGACAGCAGCAGCGGGTGGCCATTGCCCGGGCTCTGGTCAACCAGCCGAAGGTGTTGTTGCTGGACGAGCCGTTGGGGGCGCTGGATATGCGTCTGCGCAAGGATATGCAGAACGAGCTGAAGCGAATCCAGCAGGCGATGGAGATTACCTTCGTTTATGTTACCCATGATCAGGAGGAGGCCCTGGCCATGTCCGACACCGTGGTGGTGATGGACGCCGGCAAGATCCAGCAGATCGGCACGCCAGAAGACATCTATAACGAACCCAGAAACGCGTTTGTGGCCGATTTTATCGGAGAGTCCAACATTATCGACGGCATTATGCGTGCCGACGGAGTGGTGGAGATATTTAATCGGCGGTTCAAGTGTCTGGACAGCGGGTTTGCCGCTGACGAGACAGTGGACGTGGTCATCCGGCCGGAGGATGTGGACATTGTCCCAGAGGATCAGGGCCAACTGAAGGGCACGGTTACCAACGTGACGTTCAAGGGTATGCAGTACGATATTATTGTGGATTTTTATGGATTTAAGTGGCTGATTCAGACCACGGACCTGTCGCCTGTGGGTAGCCGGATCGGCATTAAAATTGATCCGGATGGCTTCCATGTGATGAAAAAGAGCCAGTACTCCGGCCTGTTCGGCGATTACTCCTCTTACTCGGAGGAGTATGAGGAAATCAGCGATGCCACCTATGATCCTGAGGAAGAGGGCCAGGAGGGCGGAGATGAGAAATGAAAATCAAAATCGCCTGACTTGGTTTGCCATTCCTTATGTGGGCTGGATGACTCTTTTCGTGGTGGCCCCCATTCTTATGGTGGTGGTTTACGCCTTCTCCTCAGAGGGAGGAGGGTTTACACTGGACAGCTTTGCCCGGATGGGGACCTATACGCTGGTGTTTGCCCGTTCCTTTAAACTGGCGCTGATTGCCACCGCCATCTGTGTGCTCATCGGCTATCCGGTGGCCTATTTTATGGCGAAGGAGGGGCCGAAGTTTCAAAAGGCGGCGATGCTGCTGATCATGCTGCCCATGTGGATGAATTTTTTGCTGCGAACCTATGCCTGGATGTCCATTCTGGATAACAACGGGCTGCTCAATCAGATTTTCGCCGCGGCTGGGGTTATTGGGTTGGGAAATGCGCTGAACGGCTGGCTCAACGGTGTGTGTGCCGATTTAAACGCAATGCTTGGCCTGGCCCTGAACACTGCCCGGGCGACCAACATGAAGTCGTTCCGCATGCTGTACACCCAAGAGGCGGTGGTGCTGGGCATGGTGTACAACTATCTGCCCTTTATGATCCTGCCCATCTATTCCGTGATTCTGAAATTGGACAACTCGCTGCTGGAGGCTGCCCGGGATCTGGGGGCCAACTCGATCCGGGCGTTCCGAAAGGTGATCCTGCCCCTGTCGCTGCCCGGAGTTCTGTCCGGCATCACGATGGTATTTGTCCCTTCGGTGTCTACCTTTGCCATTTCCAAGATGCTGGGCGGAGGTACCCAGATGATGCTGGGCGACCTGATTGAGATGCAGTTTTTGGGCGGAGCCTATAATCCGCATCTTGGCTCGGCTATCTCGCTGGTGATGATGATCATCGTGGTGGCCTGTATGTGGGTGATGAATCGCTTTGGCGAAGGCGAGGAACAGGCGGTGATGCTATGAGCCGCGGACCAACCTGGTTCAGCCGATTGTTTATGATACTGGTGTTTGGCTTTTTGTACGCACCCATTTTCGTACTGATTGTGTTTTCCTTTAACGCAGCCAACAGCAACGCTGTGTGGAAGGGGTTTTCGCTTCAGTGGTATGTGCAGCTGTTCCACGACCGAATCATCATGCAGAGCTTGTCTACTACGCTGCTGGTTTCTCTCCTGGCTACTACGTTTGCCACCGTGGCAGGTACCTTTGCCGCCATCGGGTTCTACAATATGAAGCGCCGCTGGCGGGATCCGCTGATTACGGTGAATAACATCCCTATGATGAATGCTGACATTGTCACCGGCGTGTCTCTGTGCCTGTTTTTTGTGGCTGCCTTCGGCGGCTGGAACGCATTTGTGGCCTGGATGGAAGAGACGTATCGCTTGACGGCGCCGCGGCTCTATCTGGGGTTTGGCACGCTGCTGATTGCGCACATCTGCTTTAACATTCCGTATGTGATTTTATCCATTATGCCAAAGCTGCGTCAGATGGATAAAAATCTCATTGACGCGGCCCAGGATTTGGGCTGTACCTGGATGCAGGCATTTTGGAGGGTTGTCATTCCGGAGATCAAGCCGGGCATTGTTTCCGGAATGCTCATCGCCTTTACCATGAGCGTAGATGACTTTGTCATTTCTTATTTCACCGCCGGGTCGACCACATCTACCTTGGCCATGACGATTTATGGGATGACCAAAAAGAGGATCAGCCCCAAAATCAATGCCATGTCAACGTTGATGTTCGGTACGGTACTGGTTCTTTTGCTGATTGTCAACATTCGGGAGGCCAGGCAGGAAAAAAGCACCAAGCAAAGAGCAGTGGGGAGATAACGACAGGGCTCGGCAGAGAATGAAAGAGGCCGGTTGGTCTGGAGATA
>JAYFPV010000411.1:0-3014 GCA_034927465.1 Lawsonibacter sp. | reverse complement strand
CCATGATAATACCCCTCCAGTCGTCTCAATCGCCTTGTAAAGCCAGATTCCTTTAGCCCTTCTCCAAGTTCAGGCCGGAGAGCATACACACAAATGGTATTCTTCCCCAGCGTCACCGTCACGGTGCCAGGCGTCAGTGTGATCGAGTTCGCCAATGCCAGCCGAGCTAAATCACCCTTGACCGGAAGTGCAAACCACACCAGCTTTGGCCGCCTGTCGTTTGGGTTCAGAATCAGCCAAATGACTTGAAGATTGGACCGCACCACCTGGCCTGTCAAGTACAGCAGATAAAAGAATACCCCGGGCAGACGGCGCAAAAAGCGCAATTCTGCCTGGGGTGAGATATGTAATATTCGTCGTGCAGGCCAAGCAAGCGCAGCGGAAACCGCTGCACCTACCAGCACAAGTTCAATCGTCATCTTTCCGTTCAGGATCATCCAGAACAGGAACAACAAGAGCATCAACAGAGCTTCTCTCCTCTTTGTTTCGCCTCAATCCAGCCCTTGATCAAGAATTTTTTTAACTCGCAAAAGCGAAATTCTTGCGGCCTTTTACTTCTATAGTATAACAGACTAGCGTGGAAAAAGGAAGTTTTTTTCCACGAAAATACCAGGTTTTTCTGTTGTTAAAAAAATTACCGTTTCCTTATTGTACTTCTACTGCTCTCTGCAAACGAATTACGATAATTTGTGGTCAAACTCATTCCAGCCTTTCGCCTTCCCTTTCCAGTTCTCTCTCGTCCTCAAGATTCCAACAACGTCAAAAATAGGAGCCTGGACGCTCCAAAAGGCCAAGCATTTTTTCAAATATGTATTTCGCCTGCTCGTATTGCGTCGTTACGTAAACGCTGCCATCCGGCTGAGCCGAGGTTGTTCCCCCGATATAAACCTGGTTCCCGAGTTTCACCATGCGCGAATAGCCGGTTTTTCTTCCAACGGTGCTCCTGATGAATCATTGATTTGAAGATCGTTCATTCTTTTCCCCTCATTTGCTCAACATGTACCGATGTCAGGACCATTGTTCAAAACGGCTGTATGGCCAGCCCCCACATCGTCTTTTTGCAGCGACGGCAAAAACTTATAGGGTATGTGTAGATGTCCCCGTTGCATTCATCAGAACGTTTCATCAGCCATTCAAACGTAAAATGGGAGGGAACATACCTTGCCAGGTATGTTCCCTCCTGATTTGCGGCCAAAAAGTTTTTAACGCGCGGATGCGGATATCATTCAGCGAGATAGGAACAGTAATAATCCGACACTTCATCCGCAGAAAGCTTGAATTTGCTGTTTGCGGGAACCTCAAAGGCTTGTCCTTCCTCAAACGACACCCACGTTTCACTTCCAGGAAGCAGAACATTCAGTTTTCCAGATAAAACTTCCATGTGTTCCTTGGCCGCTGTACCAAATTCATATTCACCAGGCAGAATAATCCCAAGCGTTTTTCTTGTCCCATCCTCCAGAAAAATGGTACGGCTTGTTACATTTCCATTGAAATATACATTGGCTTTCTTCACGACGGTTACATTTTTTAGCTGATCCATCTTTGTCCCTCATTTCATAAATTTTTGTGGTGGATGCCCTTCAGGATGCGCTCTGATCAAACAAGTCACGCAGCTTTTCAGCCAACGCCACCGAGTCCTGAATGGTAGAGGATAATTCTTCCATGGCGGCAGACTGCTTGTTCGTTACGTCCATCGTAAGTTCAGCGTTTTTCTGCGTTGCCTGAATGCTTTTTTCAACGGCCTCGGTTATGCTGTTGACAGTTTCTACCGTTTGCTTCGTTGTATCGGACAGTTTGCTGATCTCTGTCGCAACCACTCCAAAGGTTTTCCCCGCAGCTCCAATATGGGCCGCCTCAATGGAAGCATTGATGCCAAGAATTCGAACTTGGTCTGAAATTTTAGTAATCGACTTCAGCACGTCTGTAATTTCCTTAATGTGCTTTTGCGTCTGCAAAATTTCAGAAACCAGCTGATTTTGATGACTTACAATGTCCTGCGATCCTTCTGCCAAAGACTCGACTGTTGCAGAAATTTCAATAAAATTGTTTGCGAAATTGGAAGAGAGCAGATTGGATTCAATGCGATTAAAACCGCTTTGTGCCATGGCGTTCACAACAATGTATAGTACTTCTGCAGCAGCTTGAATTGTTTGTTTCGGAACGATATCGATTTTTTGAGTTGCTTCCCAAAGTCCGTTCTCGTCAGAATCAATTTCGTGTGCAACCTTC
The DNA here is from genome assembly GCA_034927465.1 of Lawsonibacter sp. Lineage (GTDB taxonomy): Bacteria > Bacillota > Clostridia > Oscillospirales > Oscillospiraceae > Lawsonibacter. The sequence continues at coordinate 785 of JAYFPV010000411.1, read as the reverse complement.
CGAATTTGGGCCTCATTCGCATTTTTATCTAAAATTTGGCCGCCCAGCACCGTTCCGATATGCTCACCATTAATAATCACCGGTGCGGCAAAATCAACAAGTCCGGCATGACAATACCCAATGTACGGACGTCCCTGCGCAATTGCCTTCTCCCCAAATTCCTTGTGGCATTGCGCACACCGCTGATCTCCGATGTAAGAATTATGAATGTAATCCGAACAGAAGGGGCGATAGTAGCTGGGACGGGTAAATTCCTCACCGTTTCTTCCAACGGATACAGCTGCGCAGTTAAATCCAACGGCAAAATTATCCAAAAATTTTTGAAGCGTGTCCACATCAAGAATGTCTTCCAATTGCAATTTTGATGCATCAATTTGTGACTCAATGATTGAGACCATTTTTGTGTTCCAATCCTTTCGTATATTCAGTCATTGTGACTGCTTTGATTGTCCTGCTGCATGGTTTAATAGAGAGATTTCATGTCCCGAGACCATATTATAACACACCTGGCTGCTCGTAAACAACATTATGGCAAAAACGTCAGCAGGGTATCCACACTTGAAGTTTCCTCGGTTGAACGCATAAACATGCCAGGCTCTCTCCGTGTCTATGACAATCCAGCCTCTTTGTTGTTCTTCGCAATTTTTACATCAACGCCATTGACTTCGACCCCTTCATCAGCCGGAATGATGATGTATGGTTTCCCATCCATCATCTTTGTTTCCACCAGATAACTGTATTCCGGATCGACCGAGATCTTGACCTGGGGTGTAACCAGCTCGAAT
>JAYFPV010000165.1:0-8674 GCA_034927465.1 Lawsonibacter sp. | reverse complement strand
TCGCACGGCTTTGGTCAATGAGAAGTTCTCAATGCTCATTGATGCAAAGCAGCTGACCAATGAGGGCGCGGTAGCAGCAATCATTGCCACGCTGGACAACAGCAGCTTTTCAGAAGGCTTTTCTTACCGAGAGCTTGGCTTAATGGGTGTGGATCCAGACACCAGCCAGGAAGGGCTATATCTCTACGATAACGCTGGATCGGAATGCGAGTACCTTGATACGCGGGCAAACGGTGCTGTTATCTATGAGCGCCTGAAGCTGCTCATCAAGACTCAGGCGACCGACAATATCACCTTTGATGCATCCGGGAACCCGCTCTATATCGGGGTGGATGATCCGGTCAGTGGCAATACGGGCACCTTCACGCAAGCTGAGGAACGCACGGACCTCCAGTCCGGAGAGACCCTAGCTGTCCTGCTTGGGAAGGTCAAGAAATGGTTTTCCAGTCTTGGCAGTGCCGCATTCACGGAGAGCTCCACCTATGCAGCAGCGGTGCACGCCACCCAGCACGCTGCTGGCGGTAGCGACCCGGTGACACCGGTGGCCATCGGGGCGGCCCCAGTAGTCCACACCCACGACAACCGGTATTTTACCAAGGAAGAGAGCCTGTCCGCCGCCACAGCTTCCGCAACCGGTGGCAGCGAGACGGTCAGCCAAGCAATCCTCTACAACGCCGCGGTAGGAGCTGACTTGCAAATTAAAAAGAAAGAGTTTTCCACATTTGAATTGATACAGAGGGGGCTTATTTGATGGGAATGGCTTTATTTATTGCAAGCGGGACGTTTAATCCTGCTACATACGGCATTACGACTGCCACTCCACTTACCGTTATCGCGGTTGGCGGAGGCGGCGGCGGTGCAGGGGGTAACGGTAGCACGAGTACTCCCGGGGTGAACGGTGGGGCTGGCGGAAAAGGCGGTAAAGGTAACTCTTTAGGAGGCGGCGGTGGAGGTGGCGGAGGTTACGGCGGCGGTGGTGGTGGAGGTGCTGGAAACTCCGGAGGTTATGGTGGCGCGCACGGAAACTTCGCCTTGTGGAGCGGTACTCTGTCAAATTTAAATACAGTAACAGTTACAGTTGGCACGGCTGGAACTGGTGGAAATGGGGGAACAGGTAGCAGTCCCAATTTAGTTACCCCTGGAAGTTCCGGTGGTACATCATCTTTTGGATCGTATGTGTCTGCCACTGGTGGTGCTGGTGGAGCCGTTAATGCAGCAAACCCCGGAGGGAATGGCGGTGGCGGCGGGTTCGCTTTGTCACTGAGACTGGTTGACAGTTTCGGCGGCGGCGGGAACGGTGGGCTATCCAGCGCACACGGGACGCCAGGTGGAGTAATGGGAGGTAGCGGTGGTAGCGCGTCTGGCGCTCCAACAACTGTAGTGCCTAACCCGTCTCAGGGCGGAGGTAATGGTGGGCTCGTGAATCAAACTGGTTCGGACGGTGGCCCAGGCTCCGGATGTGTCGTAATCTTTTGGTGAGGTGACAACATGTATTACATTTTAGTAATCGACGGCAAGGCGCATGAAAGCATCCCGGAGCATGACGGTGCTTTTCCTGGCGTGCCGATTGAGGCGCGTTACTCCAATGATATTTTGAGCAAGTGCATCCAGTCGGAAACTCCGGTGCAAAGCGGCTGGCTGTATGATGCAGCAAGTGGCACGTTTTCTGCACCGCCTGATCCGGAACCGGCCGCAGAGACAGAACCGACAGCAGTGGACGAGCCAACTGCCCAAGAAGATATCTACTCCATGATGATCGATCATGAATACCGCCTGACCCTGATGGAGCTTGGCGTGACCGAGGGGGTGTAATGGATGCTGTGTCGCACACTCAAGCGCATGATCGCGCTGGGCTTGACAGACGGTCTTGCTGAAAAGATTGATATCTTTTTTGCCGCAGGTAAACTGACCGAGGCCGAATACACGGAGCTGATGGGCCTGCTGAGCGCGGCGGGATAAAACACGGAATGACTCTGAAAGGAGGTGAGAGCAATGGATTTTGGAATTGTAGGAGTAGCGGCCATCACCGTGATCTGCTATCTGGTGGCGCAGGTGGTCAAGGCAACGCCTCTGGACAGCAAGTGGTTACCCGTGCTGTGTGGTCTGGTGGGGGGTGTGCTGGGCGTGGCGGCCCTGTACATCAGCCTACCGGATTTCCCGGCAACCGACCCCCTGACTGCTGCCGCAGTTGGAATTGTGTCTGGACTGGCAGCCACCGGAGCCAATCAGATCGGCAAGCAACTGACCCAGTAACTATCCACAATACATTTTACAATCAGAAAGGAAAATGAAAAATGAACGCAATCACTCTGTATGGAATCTATGAGACCACCCGCAAGAACCACGCCCCCGATACGACCATCGGCCTGGCTATGTTCAAGGCCGAGCACCCCGAGGTCAAGATTACCCAGGAAGAGGACAAGGCCATGCGCGAATTCATGGGGCAACATGGCCAGGAGTTGGCAGCTGCCTTCCCGGATCGGGACGCCTTTGCTGCGGCTGTAGCTGCCGGAATGGCCGAGGACGCCAAGAAGGCGGAACTGGCAGCGGAGTTGGTGGCGGAATGAACCTCCACACCTGCCTGCTGACTGCAAATGACTGCTACAAGGCAGGAAAAACCATCGTGCCCCGTGGAATCATGGTACATTCGACGGGCAGTAACAACCCAAAGCTGAGTCGCTACGTGGCCCCCAATGACGGTCTGCTGGGCACGCCGTCCTCAAACAGCTGGAACCAGTCCGGTACAACCGCCTGTGTCCATGCGTTCATTGGCAAGCTGGCCGACGGAAGCGTGGCCACCTACCAGACTCTGCCCTGGACCATGCGGGGCTGGCACTGCAAGTACAGCGGAAACAACACCCACATTGCCTTTGAGATCTGCGAGGACGGTCTAACCGATCCGGTGTATTTCGCGGCAGTGTATCGGGAGGCTGTGGAGCTGACCGCCTACCTGTGCAAGCTTTATGCCCTGGACCCGCTGGCAGATGGGGTGGTAATTTGTCATCAGGAGGGCTATCAACGGGGCATTGCCTCCAACCACGGGGACGTGCTGCACTGGTTCCCAATGCACGGTAAGAACATGGACGACTTTCGGGCCGACGCGGCCCAGGAACTGGAAGGTGATAACTTGTTTACAGAGGCACAGATCCGGGCCATTGTCCGGGAGGAAGTGGCGGCGGTGGAGGCCGAGCGGGCAAAGCTGCCTGCCAGTGACTGGGCCAAGCCGCATATTCAGGAGGCTGTTGACCACGGGCTGATGGCAGAAAACGCCGCAGGAACCATTGATCGGCCCAGGTCGACTACCACCCGGGAGGAGCTGGCCACCGTGGGCAGCGCGATCTATGACGCTATCGCTCAAGCCCTTAGCACCAGATAGTAAAAGCAAAGGAGGGGCGGTGAAAACCGCTCCTCCTGACCCCTTAAAAGTAGTGCATTTCTTTGCCTGAATCATCCCATTTCTGAGATGATTGATGCAAGCGAACGCGCCTTAGAAATGCTTCTAAGAAACGGGGTTGTTTTTCTCAATTATCTTGTCCGAATTTATCAAAAATCTTGTCGCGCTACATCGGCCACGGTGATTTTGACTCTGGATATTCGATATACAATTCTAATTTTTGAAGTTCTCAAGTCAGAATACGGCAGTATTCCGATAAGGAATCGATTGGTTGAATGAGTCCAACTGCTCAAAAGCTGCGATTTGGTTATGGTTAATTAACCATTGCAATTATAATTTTATTATGTAATTCTGGAGTTTTAAATGGAATATACAAAGAAGTTACCAACGACAGATAAAGAATTGAGTACACAATTGTTAGGGGATGGCTGGGAGAAAATATGGGAGCCTCGAAATTTGGCTTTTGCAATGTTGCTATCAGTTCCATTTGTTTTTTTATTAGGAAGTATAACCCTATGGCTTGCCTATTTGCTTCAACCTAGACTTTTTGGCTTTATCTCATCGGAGTCATTCGAAATATCTTTTAATATTGACTTAAAGCTGCTGTTGTTTATAGTTGTGATTTTTGCATATATGTTGATCCACGAATTAATACACGCTGCATTTATTCCAAACTTTTCTAAGTCCGGGAAGACATTTTGGGGACTAAACGGCTTGTTTGGCTTTGTATTTACAACTGAGCCTATAAAGAAAGGTAGATTTATTATTATTTCTATTATGCCCTTTATAGTGTTGTCATTAGTACCTTTGTATTTGCTAAATTTTTTTAGTTTACTCAATTGGTACACAGTAGTTTTATGTCTTATTAACGCGACGGGTTCCTGTGTGGATTTCCTAAATGTTATTCTAATTGCTTTTCAAGTAAAATGCGGACATACCATTATTAACAATGGATTTGAGACTTACCACAGATTAATAAAATGATATTGCAAGAGAAATCATGAGTGAAATGCGGTATATCCCCTTCGTTTTTTGAAAAATCCGGGGCTACTACGATGATTTTTTCAAAAGGCGCGGATAGTGTTGATTTTGCGCTGGTCAATCGCGTATTGGCCGGCGATATTGTCATTACCCAGGACTATGGGCTTGCAGCCATTTCAAAAAACACCATTGTTATCGATCGACGGCATGGAATATACCGACCACAATCTCGAGTCCCGCTTGCTCGCCCGCCATACGGCCCAGAAAAATCCGCAGCTCCGGCGCGCGGTGAAGGGCCCTAAGAAGAGTCTGCGGTTCAGAAAGAAGAATTTAAAGCAAAACTTGCCAGCCTGCTGTATAATGGGAGAATCACGTAAGGCTACGGGGAGGAGAATCAATGCTATTATCAGCGGAGCATATATATAAAAATTATGGTACGAAGCAACTGCTAGAGGATGTAGGCCTGAATCTAAATGAAGGGGAACGAATTGGTATTATCGGCATAAACGGTACTGGTAAAAGCACACTGCTTAAAATACTTGCAGGCAGAGAGTCGCCGGATGCCGGCGCAGTTACTGTTCAGAGAAACGCGCAGATAACTTATCTCCCGCAAAATCCGGTTATGAACGATAGCTTAACGGTTGTTGAGCAGTTATTTTCGGAATTTACGCCGCAATTTCGTGAGATAAACGAGTACGAAGTAATTTCTATGCTCACACGCCTTGGTATAACGGTGCATCATGCCAAAATTGCAACGCTTTCCGGCGGACAGCGAAAACGGGTGGCGCTTGCAGCCGCGCTTATTCATCCGTCAGACATCCTGATTCTCGACGAGCCAACAAACCATTTGGACAGTGATATGGTCATCTGGCTTGAACAACGGCTTAGCCGCTTTTCAGGTGGTCTCATTATGGTGACACATGACCGCTATTTTCTTGAGCGGGTTGTTAACACCATAACTGAGCTGTCACACGCCAAACTTTACTCATATGAAGCTAAATATTCTAGATACCTGGAGCTTAAGGCACAGCGCGAAGATGAAGCCGAGGCAAGCGAACGGAAAAGACAGTCGATTTTGCGCAGGGAATATCAGTGGATTATGCGCGGCGCCAGAGCGCGCAGCACGAAGAGCCGCGATCGTATTGAAAGATATAATGCACTAAAAGATCAATCGGCGCCAATTTTGGATGATGCCGTTACGATGGCAACCGTGTCCAGCCGTCTGGGAAAGAAGCTGATTGAACTCACTGACATTTCCAAAACATTTGGTGATACTTGCGTGATCGACCATTTTTCTTATAACATCCAGCGTGATGATCGCATTGGTATTGTTGGAAGAAATGGTGTGGGGAAATCAACGCTGCTGAACGTAATTGCCGGGCATTTGAAGCCGGATACAGGCGTGGTGGAAGTCGGCTCGACAGTCAAGATCGGGTATTTCATGCAGGAGCTCAGGGAGCTCGACAGCGGAAGGCGGGTCCATGACTTTATCAGTGAGATTGCAGGCGAAATAAAGACCAAAGAAGGGACATTCACCGCATCGCAAATGCTGGAGCGGTTTTTATTCACCCCGGAGCTTCAATATGCAAGTATCGGAAGCCTAAGCGGAGGTGAAAAGCGCCGACTCTATCTTCTGAGCATCCTGATCACCGCGCCGAATATTCTTCTGATCGATGAGCATACAAATGATCTTGACATTGAGACATTGACCATTTTCGAGGATTATCTGGAGTCATTTCCCGGCGCTGTCATTACTGTCTCCCATGACCGCTACTTCCTTGATAAAACAGCAAGCTCAATTTTTGAGGTGACGGACGGCGGAAAAATTACACCCTACACAGGGAATTTTTCAGACTACGCCGAAAAGCGTCCGGTGGCTTTGGCTATAAGCGAAAAAAGAGGAGACCCGCAGACCGAGCATGCCGCGTCAGATAAAAACGGCGTGAAGGAAAAGCAAAAGAAGCTCAAGTTTTCCTTCAAGGAGCAACGGGAGTTTGATACCATTGATGACGAAATTTCAGCGCTTGAGACAAAAATCTTGGAATGCAGCAAAGAGATTGAAAAGGCTTCCAGCGATTATATTAGATTGATGGAGCTTTCATCACAGATGGAAATTATGAAAGCAGAACTTGAGGTAAAGACCGAGCGTTGGCTCTACCTGAATGAGCTGGCCGGTCAAATTAATGCACAAAATTAAGAGTAGCCGATTCGCAGTATTCCATATGATCTTCACTTGATCTTGAGGTACGTGGTCGCTGAATAAAAAGACAGCCTTGTTTTGAACTTTTGAAATTGGTGGAAACGGACTCTTCTTCTGACCTGGAATGAACGATGTGTTCTTACGAAAAGTTTATTCGATTCAACATTCTTGGAAAAATGAAAAGCGGAGCCGTGTGAATGAGCACGGCTCCGCTTGTTTTATCCTGTTCAGACGACACCTATGCACACGTTTCTTTGCTAAGACTTGCAACCGAGAACCATCACGCTGACGCGTATGGACGGCAACTCAGCAATCGGACAGAATCCGGGCCGCCAGAGCCGGGTCCACGTTGCCGCCGGACAGGACGAAGACGACCTTGTCCCCCCGATTGACAGGCAGCCTGCCTGCCAGAGCGGCGGCCACAGGGAGAGCGCCGGACGGCTCGACCGTTAGCTTGGCCTTGGTCAGAAGCAGCGCCATGGCCTGCTCAAGACAGGCGTCATCCACCGTACACAGTTCATCCACCCAGGCCTGAATCATCTCGAAGTTGTCCGGGTTGGCGTGGTCGGTGCGGGTGCCGTCGGCAATGGTGTCCACATGGTCCAACTCCACGGGCCGACCAACTTCACGGCTTTTGGAGTAACGGGGCGCTCCTGCAGGCTCTACGCCGATGGTTTTGACCGAAGAGGCCAGGCCTTTGATGGCGGTAGCTACCCCGGAGATGAGCCCGCCTCCGCCGATGGGGACCGCCACGGAGGAGACGTCGGGCAAGTCCTCCAGAATTTCCAGCCCGATGGTGCCCTGACCGGCTGCCACATAGGGATCGGCATAGGGATGGATGTTGACCATCCCCGCTTCCGTCACCAGCTGGGCGGCCCGCGCCTCGCGCTGGGAGGATAAGGTGCCCACCAGCTCCACTTGTCCGCCGAAGGCCTTTACTCCAGCCAACTTAACTGGGTTGACATTGGTTGGCATGACAATGACAGCCCCGGTGCCCAAGCGCTGAGCGGCGCAGGCCACCCCTTGGGCGTGGTTGCCCGAAGAGGCGCACACCAGCCCCCGGCTCAATTCTTCGGGAGACAAAGATAGCGCTTTGTTCATGGCCCCGCGGATTTTAAAGGCACCCATCACCTGAAACCCTTCAAACTTCAGATAGACCTGACAGCCCAAAGCATCGTCCAGCGCGGGGATGCGCAGAAGGGGTGTGCGGACAATGTAAGGGGAAATGCGGCTCCGGGCCGCCTGAACGTCCTGTAAGGTAAGCATGGAAATCCTCCCTTTTTGTAGTTGCATTTATTAAAGCATACTTGGGGTCATTGGGCAAGCGGAAAGGCCGGGAGAGAAGAAAAAACCACCGCCGCGGCATAAGGTCCGGCCGCGGCGGTGGTTCAAGGCGTGGTTATGTGCCTGGTTTGAAGCTGTCCTTCAGGCTGACCGCCCGGTTGAAGACCAGCGCCCCCGGCTTGGAATCCTTGGAGTCGGCGCAAAAGTAGCCAAGACGCAAGAATTGAAAGCGGTCTGCGGGCTTGGCATGTGCCAGGCTTTCTTCCAGCTTGCAGCCTTCCAGCACCTCCAGAGAGTTGGGGTTTAGACAATCCAAAAAACTCTTGTCGCCGCCGTCCGGATCCGAATCGGTAAACAGATTGTCGTACAGCCGCACCTCGGCGTCCACACAGGTGGCGGTATCCACCCAATGGATGGTGGCACCCTTTACCTTTCGACCGTCGGCAGGATTTCCCCCGCTGCTGTTGGGGTCATAAGTTGCGAAAATTTCGGTTACCTTCCCGGCCTCATCCTTGACGCAGCCGGTGCAGGTGATGAGGTAGGCACCCTTCAGACGGCACTCGGGGCCGTTGGGATACAGGCGCTTATACTTGGGAATCGGCGTTTCCAGAAAGTCATCTGTCTCGATATACGAATGGCGGGAGAAGGTGACACTCCGGGTGCCGGCCTCGGGGTCGTTGGGGTTGTTTTCCACCTGGAAGATCTCGCTCTGCCCCTCAGGATAGTTGGTGACGGTCAGCTTGACCGGGTGCAGCACCGCCATGGAGCGCTGGGCATGGTCGTTGAGATCTTCCCGCAGGCAGTGCTCCAGGAAA
>JAYFPV010000083.1:0-3578 GCA_034927465.1 Lawsonibacter sp. | reverse complement strand
AGTCTGCGGTTCCGGCCGAAGACAGCCGAAGCCGAATACTGGCGCAGCTGTTGTATCACTTGGGGCGGTGGATCTATCTGTTGGATGCACGGGACGATCTGGAAGAGGACTGTAGGGCTGGCCGGTACAACCCGGTGGCAGCCCGCTTTGGCCCGGAGGGAAACGATCCGGTGCTGAAGCAGACTCTGGATCACTCCTTGGACTTGATGGGAGCGGCGCTCCAGCTGGGAGAATTCGGATGCAGAGCGCCAGTATTGGAAAATATCCTTTACCTGGGCCTGCCGCTGGTGCAGCGTGCCGTGTTTGAGGGTAGCTGGACCCAGATTAAAAAACAAAAGATATGGAGAAACCGCCGATGAGAGATCCGTACAGTGTCTTGGGCGTAAGCCAGAACGCCAGCGATGAAGAAGTGAAGAAGGCATATCGGGAGCTGGCCCGAAAGTATCATCCAGACAACTATCAGAATAATCCTCTGGCTGACCTGGCGGAGGAGAAGATGAAAGAAATCAACGAGGCCTATGACACCGTTACCAAGCAGCGTTCCGGCGGCGGATATCAGCAGACCGCTTCAGGAGACTACGGCGGCTATGCCCAGCAAAGCCGCTCGTCCGCCGGAAGTCCCACCTACACCCGGGTACGCAATCTGATCAATTCCGGTGATCTGGGGACGGCAGAGCGTCTTCTTTACGAAGTCCCACAGAAGAATGGGGAATGGTATTTCCTTAGCGGAAGCATTGCGTATCGGAAGGGCTGGCTGGACGAGGCGGCCCAGAACTACACGATGGCCGTCCAGATGGAGCCTGGGAATATAGAATACCGTCAGGCACTGTCAATCATGCAGCAGAGGGGTGGTGGGTATCGTCCCAATGGCTATACCAACACCGTGGATGGAATGGACTGCTGCACCACCATGTTGTGTCTGAATTGCTTATGCGGAGGAGGCCACTGCTAAATGTCAAGGCTGTCTCCTACATCCAGAAGTGCACGGACCGCTTTGGGCGGGATCCTGGCCGCGGGAAGTCTGGTTCTGCTGTGGCTGGCCTGCCTGGCTCCGTCCGGGCGGATTGGTCTGACCGCTTTGGCCGGTTTGTTCCCTGTGGTTGGGGTTCTGACCGGAGGGCAGGTTGTCGGATATCTGTGCTGGGCATCGGCCGGAATGCTGGGACTGATTCTCCTCCCGGACAAGGGAGTCCCGCTTCTGTACTTGGCCTTTTTGGGGTTGTATCCCGTGGTCAAAAGCCGGATCGAATCTCTTCGTCGTCTGCCGGTCGAGTGGCTGCTTAAGCTGGCTTTTTTCAATGCGGAACTGACGATGTTTTGGTTTGTACTGCGAGTCCTGTTTTTGCCCAATCCCCCCACGTGGCTGGGGGACAACAGCTTGGTGCTCTATTTGGCCGGCAACGTGGTTTTTGTTTCGTACGATATTGGCCTGTCCAGGCTGATCGCATTGCTTCAGGCTCGCCTGCAGCGGGAAACACGTTGATTTTCACATGAAGGAGAGTGACCGATTTGGTCAAAAGTATGACCGGCTACGGCCGGGCTGAGGAGACAGTCAACGGCTGCACGATTACCGTGGAACTGCGCTCGGTCAACAATCGCTATTTGGATTGCAACGTCCGCATTCCGAGATTATACCTGTTTGCGGAAGATGCGATTAAGACCCTGGTTCAAAGCGTGATTTCCAGAGGAAAAGTGGATGTGTTTGTCACGCTGGACAACGCGGGAGCCGGCAAGGTTCAGGTAACGGTAAATAAGCCTGTGGCGGATGGCTATTTTGCCGCCTTAACCAAACTGGCTCAAGAATATCGTCTGCCTGTCGACATCTCCGTCTCTCTGCTGTCCCGTTTTCCAGAGGTCCTGCTGGCCGAAAAGGCGGAAGAAGATGTGGAACAGATGGCCAAAGATATCTGCTCCGTGTTGGACCGGGCCTTAGCCGACTTTGATGAAATGCGCACCAAAGAAGGGGAGCGCCTGCGGGAGGATGTTTTGTCCAGAGCCGCCGCCATCGAAGAAAACGTGACCCGGGTGGAGGAACGCTCCCCTCAGACAGTTTCGGAGTATCGGGCTAAATTGGAGACCAGAATGAATGAGGTGCTGGCCGGGACCCAGATCGATCCGGCCCGTATCCTGACGGAAGCGGCGATTTATGCGGATAAAATTGCGGTGGATGAGGAGACCGTCCGCCTGCGCAGCCACATCGGCCAGCTTAGGGAGATGCTATCCAAGGGAGGGGCCACGGGGCGGAAATTGGACTTCCTCATTCAAGAATTCAATCGGGAAGCAAACACCATCGGCTCGAAATGCAGCGACATTGAAGTTGCCCGCTGTGTGGTGGAGATCAAGTCGGAAATTGAAAAAATTCGGGAGCAGGTCCAGAATATTGAGTAAGGGGGACTACCGATGAAGCTGATTAACATCGGATTCGGCAACCTGGTATCTGCCAGCCGGCTCATTGCTATCGTCAGCCCAGACTCCGCCCCCATCAAGCGTATGGTACAAGAGGCAAGGGATCGGGGCGTTTTGATCGACGCCACCTATGGGCGGCGTACCAAGGCAGTCTTGATCATGGATAATGACCACTTGGTGCTGTCCGCGCTTCAGCCCGAAACGGTGTCCAACCGAATTGCCGGGGAGAAGGACGTGGGGGAAAAGGAGGAAGAAGAATGCCAGTAAAAAAGGAGAGGGGTCAGTTAATTGTCCTCTCCGGACCGTCCGGTGTGGGAAAGAGTACCGTGATTGCCGAGTTGATGGGCCAGCGCAACAATCTATATTTCTCCATTTCCTATACCACACGCCAACCAAGAGTGGGGGAACAGGACGGCGTCAATTACCACTTTGTGGACCACAGGGAGTTTGAGCGGATGATCGCGGACGACGAACTGTTAGAATATGCGGAATATGTGAATAATTACTATGGGACCTCTTTGAAGGCCATCCGGGATTGCCTGGCTTCCGGCATTGATGTGTTGTTGGATATTGAAGTTCAGGGGGCGGCAAAGGTCAAGGCCAGCTGCCCTGAGGCCCTGTTTATTTTTATTATCCCGCCTTCCTTTGAGGAACTATCCCGCCGCCTTCACCGCCGAAATACGGACAGCGAGGATGTAATTGTGGGCCGGTTGGAAAAAGCAAAACTGGAATTCAAGGAAATTCCGCGCTATGATTACTTGGTAATCAATGACAAAGTGTCAAACGCGGTCTATGAAATCCAGGCGATCCTTACCGCGGCGGAGTGCCGGGTGGAAAACCGAAACTCGATGCTCTCTCAGTTTTCTTGAGCAAGAGACGCAAAAGACCTGCCAAACTAGAATTGAAAAGAAGAGGAGTCTTGCACTATGATGCTTTATCCAGCAATGAAAGATTTACTGAAGAAGGTGCCCAGCCGCTATCAGTTGGTCAATGTGGTTGCCCACCGAGCCCGTCAGATCGCCAGCGAAGCAGAGATGTCTGGTGAGCCTTTGGATGACAAGCCGGTCAGCATTGCCATTCGCGAAGTGGCGGAGGGAAAGCTGGAGGAACACCGGAACCAGTAAGAAACAAGCAAGCGAAGGGGGTTCCTTGCGCTTGCTTTCTGTTCCATG
>JAYFPV010000281.1:0-8610 GCA_034927465.1 Lawsonibacter sp. | reverse complement strand
CGATTCTTGGTCTATTGCAGGGAAACGACGGAGCAAGTTTCTGGAGGAGACTCCAAGCGCTTCAGCCAACTTCATTACCTCGTCATTGGTTGGGGCCACAAAGTCTAGTTCAATGCGTTGGAGTCTTTTGTTTGGGATATCTGTCATGGCGGAAAGCTGTGTGGCTGATAAATTGAGTTGACGGCGAAGACGCTCAATGATGTTCGATCTAAGCGTTGGCGAACCAAGGAGATAATCGGTGGTGACACCGAAATAGTTCGCCAATTTTAACAAGTTCTTCGCTCCCGGCATTTTCTGCCCACGCCTCCAATATCCAATTAAGCTATCGGATATCTCTAAATCAGCGGACATTTTATAGGCTGTAACACGATTCCGTTCCATAAGCGCAGATAACAGCTGTGCGAATTCCATAAAAATCCCTCATTATTTTTGACAAACCAGAGAGCTATTCCGATTAACAACACAACCAAAAAGAGCTATGACGATACATATTAAGGCGCATAGGTCGGATGCAAGAAAAACGCCCCATCAAAGTACACTTTTGATAGGCTATATATCTCTATTCAGTTGTCCGCCAATAAACATAATAGTACATTTAGCCAAACATGTCAATAGAAAGAAGGTGAAACCATGCCAAGAAGTAAGCCAGAATGGGTTAGAACTGGGAAAAAAACTTATCAATCTCGGTATAAAGAATAAGGAGCTGGCTGCAGAGATCCACGTCAACTATATCCATTGTGCAACCTTATGTCCGGCTACATCAACAGCGAACCTGCCCAGGGAAAGATCTGCGCATATCTCAGAATTTAATGCGGTTATCACAAATCCGCATTTAATGAGGAAGCTTATGATGAGCACGAAAAAGAAAAAGCTATCTTCCGTGGTAGGTACACGAAAGACAGCAAGTGCCTGTAGAGATAGAATTAATCCAGATTCAATTTGTCAATTCTTTTGTAGATGCCTATACAGCCATTTCTCCATTTCTTTGCGGCAACTTCGTCATTAGCAGCTTTAGCCTTCCAATAGCCCATTTTAAACGACTGCAGCTTGCATTCCATAAGCCTTATTGTGTTTTCTGTAGTCAAACGAGAACACCTCCAATAGTTTACATAAAGTATATCACATTTTGTGGAATAACGCAAGGCGGGGTGAAATTTCGTTATATTAAAACTTTTGCAGACGTTATATCTATTCGTTAGGAAGGGCTAAATAGCAAACCATACTAGTTTAAACTGCCTTGATAAGCGTAATGACTGCCGTCGCAGTCGGGATGGTATCCGCTGATAATTGTGTGGTCTACCGCGATTTGCTTGTCTGTCAGGCAAAAATATCGGTTCCCATTTGATTGCATTCATGTCGTATCCAGATGGTAATAACCGTCGTCCAGTTTGATCATATTCCAAGCGTGATTTCCTGCGGCGGTACGACCGGATACTATGGTAAAATGCCTATAACAAAGCAGGCCAGCCCTAGACATTACTTCAGAAGCTTTTTAAATGTCGAACTAGGAAAAAGTGTGCTATACTATGCGCATGAACATTCTTCAAAAATTGATCCTTCATTGAACACGTAAAGCGATGGTAGCTAGGATGAGAAAAGAAAAAACGAAAATCTTCCCGATTATAATATTGATCGCTATCGTCAGTGCCATGCTGATTTATCTGGTTACCAAAACTGGATTTTCAAAGTCATTGGCTCAAAATGGCACACTGGATCTATCGCAATGGGACGGGGAATCAGTGCTATATCTCTCTGGGGACTGGGATTTTTATTGGAACAGGTTCCTGAACAAACTGGATTTGGAGCAAAACCAGACGCCGGATCTGAAAGCCGCCGTCCCGTCCGTCTGGAACAACTTCGCTGTGGACGGAAACTCACTCGGTGGGATGGGCTATGCTACCTACCGGCTCCATATAACAGGCGCAAAGATTGGCGCTCCGCTTGCGATGCGACTTATTCCATTTTCGACTGCTTACGAGCTCTATGTGGACGATGAACGAGTCGCATCCAGTGGAAAAATCAGTACTTCTGCAAACGGATTCGAGCCTCAGTATAGGGTTCAGACGGTTACTTTCACACCCGATCATGACGAATTCGATATCATCATACATATCGCAAACTTTGTTTATGCCAGAGGAGGGGCCTGGTATGCGGTCTATCTTGGCAGTCCGGAAAAAATAAACACTTTGAGCCAGCTCGTATTCGGCCGAGACTTTTTTATCATGGGCTCTCTGTTGATCATATCGGCCTATTGCCTGTTTCTGTTCTTCCACCGGCGTGAAACGGGATATCTTCTATTCCTGATTCTTTGCTTGATTATTTTTGGTAGGACGGTCATTAACGGAAATTACCTGATTAATGTTTTTTTTCCGGCTGTAAAATTTCGCACGGTGATTCTAATCGACTATTTTACGCTTTATTGGCTGCCGGGCTTTTGCCTTTGGCTATTCTATTATATATCCCCGACAAACATATCCCGTCGCTTGGTACGGCTTCTTTTCATTTATTCCGCTGGAATTACTGCACTAACGCTTGCAGTACCCATGCGAATCTTTACAAATTTTATTTATATTGCAGAATGGGTTGCTGCCATAATTGGCGTATACGGCGTGATTAAAATGGTTGAATTGGTCTTGAGGCATGAACCGGAAGCGATGTTCCTGTTTGCGGGAGGCTCTGCTCTAACGTTCTGCATTTTTCATGATGTGCTGTGTGAAAACGACATGATCAGCACTGGATACGTGGAGTACTCACCCATGGGCTTTCTCATTCTGGCTATTTTTCTCCAGTGCTTATTTGGGATACGTTACGACCGACAACGCGAAGAAAACGAGACCATGCTGCGCACGCTGAACGAGGCTGATCAACGTGAGCAAAAGCTGGAGCTGCAATTTTTAAAATCTCAGATACGTCCCCATTTTATCAACAATGCCCTGAACGCAATTATTTCTATCGCCCGCACAGACTCAGAAAAATCCAGAACGCTCCTCATTGAATTCAGCAAATACTTGCATAGCTGTTATGGCGTTCAGAATCTTGATGATAAGGTGCCAATTGAAAACGAGCTTTCCTTTGTGCGCGCGTATGTGACACTGGAGCAGGCGCGTTTTTCCGATTCTCTGCACGTTGATTATGAGATTGACAGCATGTTCTTGATGCTCCCGCCACTGTCCCTTCAGCCGCTTGTTGAAAATGCGGTGAATCACGGCGTACGGGAAAAATCCGAAGATGGACATATTCTGATCTATGTCAAGGACTGCGGTGATTTTGTAAGAGTTGGCGTTTCGGATGACGGAGTTGGCATTGACCCTGAGCTTGCTGCGGCTGTTTTATCAAATGAACATCAGGGTACAGGGGTCGGGATTTATAATATTAACATCCGGATGAAACGGCTATATCATACCGAATTGCATTTGGATCGCCGCCCGGAGGGCGGCACCGATGCATATATCATCATTCCGAAGGTGGGAGAACCATGCTGAAAGCCGTATTGATGGACGATGAGCGTCCGGCGCTGGACGAGCTGTCGTATTTGCTGAGAGAAAAATCGGTGGAAGTTATAGGGACGTTTCAAAAACCGGAAGGTGCATTGGACTTTATCGTGAAAGCAAAGCCGGACATCGTTTTTCTCGACATTGAGATGCGAGGAGCCAACGGTATTGATTTCGGCGTAGCACTTCAGGACAGGACGGAAAACACCGCCGTCATTTTTGTGACGGCGCACCCGGAGTATGCGCTGGAGGCGTTTCGGGCATACCCGCTGGATTACATGGTCAAGCCAGTGGAAGAGGAACGTCTAGAGCAGACCCTGTCCCACCTGCGGAATGCTTCGGTACTCCGCGCAAATGCCGGGAAGGGGATTCTTTCGGTTCGCTGTTTCGGTAAATTCAACATTCTTTTTGGCGATCAAAAGGTTAGGCTCCCAACAAAGAAGACGCGCGAGCTTCTTGCGTACCTGCTTTGCAACGAAGAAAATCCCATCTACCGTGACGACTTGACGCGGATTGTATTTGGCAGCAGGGATGCGGAAAAAGACGCAAACAATCTGCGGGTGTCCCTGTTCAGAATTCGAAATGCGCTTCGTGAAGCCGGAGTTAAAAAGGATACGTTTGCGATTCAGGATGACTTCTCTATCAAGATAGCCGACGGTGTCTGCGACTTTGTGGATTTCATGCGGTTTAACAAAGAAAATCGAATTGTTACTACGGAAAATATTGCAGCGGCGGAAGAAGTTGTGGGCACTGTAAACGGAGAGCTGTTTGATGACCTGGATACTCCGTGGATTGCGGAAAGGCGAGAGTGGGTCATGGTGCAGACAGAGGAACTGCTCATCAATCTGTCAATCTTTTATTTGTCAAACGGACATTCTGAGCAGGCGGAAGCTGCGCTGCTTCGCCTGCTTTCCCTGAACCCGGTTTCGGAGCAGTGCTACCATCTCCTGCTGGATTTGTATATGCGGACCCGGGGTCCCCTGAAATTCCGTTTCTGCTATGAACGGTACCGGGAGATGGCAAAAAAAGAATTCGACGTGCGGCCGTCGAAAATTTATACCGATTACTACGATAAATGTACAAGCGCCATGTAACGCAAGTTCTTTTTCTGAAAAATATCTAATTTTGGCTCCGCGCGTCATTCTCTGTAGAACGACGCGCGGAGCTTTGTAATGCTCTTGTAATGCCACAATGGTAAAATTTATTATAATATGTCGATAGTTTTTCAGTTCAGTAAAGAAAAAAATAAAAGGAGTAAAGTTGTGATGAGGAAACGTATGAAAAAGTTCTTCTCTCTGGCGCTGTCACTGATCATGGTGATCAGTCTGCTGCCGGCGGTGACAACACCGGCGAGCGCGGAGAATGCCGTCGTCACGGACAATGCGGATCTGGATGTTTTTATGAATGTCGATCCCTCGGTAGCCGATTCCACCAACTTCAAAAATGATGTTTCCGCTTATCTGCAGTGGCTGATCGCGAATGGCGGGATAGACAAAACGTTCCGAATTAACACCACCGCCGCGTCGATCGATCCGACGGACATTACAAAATGGGAAGTTTACAGCCACTATGACACAGTCTGGTATAGTGACAAAGCCGACTGGGACGCGGATTATAACGGCGGCAGTATCCCGGAAAACTGGCACTATTACCCTATTACAGATTCTAATGCTATCTCAGCGAATAATAACACTACAATTAAAACCATGCTAGACGTCAAGAACGGGTCTTCGAGTGGCACCACCGTGTGGGGTCAGGTTGCGCGGCTTAAGTCGCATATCTACTCTTTTATGGATGGGCCGGAGGGAGCTCAAAAGCCAGCCATGATGTTTTATGGCTACGGTCATGACCCTTATTCTGATTTTCTATATTATCCGGCTTCTGCCACCAGCACGAAAACCGTTAAATTCGACATTGATGCCTCCAATGTATTGCCGCATTCACTCAAACATGCCGGTTTCCTGATCAACGCTGGTACAAACACCAATGATGAAACGAAAATAACAACGCTTAGCGGCTATGTAATACTATTCTCATATGGGCCAGTTAATTCGACAACAGCTGCCGATAGCTTGACCGGCATTTATCTCTATAAGTTGGTCGACGTCAACGTGGATACCCTTCACTCAAGTGGCTTGAGTGGTGTTACATCAAGCGTTGTGGCGTCAATCACAGATACTGATACACTGAATAATTTGTTTTATACGAAAAGCCATATTGAACTGAGTATTAAGTCCGATGGTCTGTACGCCACCATCCAGCAACTCAACGATAGCGGGGAGCTTATCGGCGATAAAACAGACCTGTTTGGAACAAGCAAAGAACCGCAGACGCTGGATTATGATACCACGTATGGCGGCTTCGGCCCTTATGTGGATTATAATTCGCACAACTGCTCAACTACCTCCGCCTTCCTTTATTCCAACCTTGAGATGTCCTTTGCGGAAACGCTTGCCGGCAGTTCCGCGCTGGAGGCGTACCAGTATGCGGATTATCTGGACGACAGCGGCCAGAGCTTCTTTGTGAACCTGACTGGCTCGGGCACAACGTATACAGGAGCAAGCGGCAGCGAAACAATACCCAGCGACACCGACAGCGCGTACCTCAGCCTGATGCAGAACGACAAAACAGTCCTGATTGCAAACCAAAATGTTGGCAGCGGCACATACCTTGACGGTACGCAAGTTGGAACCAACGCTCAAAATGCCACCAGTGTCACGGACGATGCCCTTAGTATATATTACAGCGGCTCAGATGCGCCCTCGATCAGCACCGCCACAGAGAAATTGGCGGCACAGGTTGCGTATCAGATTTACACAGCACAATACAGCTCGGACAGCGGCAGCACTGTCACCGTGCCGCCAACGGTTACCATTGCCTCCCTCGCGCTGATGGATAGCGCCGATTTTGATACGGCAAATCAGGTGAACCAGATCAAAAAAGAACTGATGACTGGCGGGAATCTGAACGTGTATCTTAACACTACTGTCAGCCAAAACCCAACTGAAACGGCAACCTATACGTTGACCAAGCCAAACGGGACAACTTCATCGCTGACTCCATCCACGGACACGGAAAATGAAAATAAACTATACTTTACTATTTCAAATAACTCAGACTGGCCCGCTGGAACGTATAAGGTGACGCTCAGCTATACGGTTAGTGCCGGCAATACGTCCATCCCTGCGACGACCGCCTTTGACGTCCTGACTGACACTGTGGCGCCGACGCCGTCCGCAACAATCTCCGGTTCAACCGCAAATTTAACCTTTACCAACACGACAGACCCGGGTAACATCGCATATCTCTCCCCGCTTGATTCCTACGCGGCTGTAATCGATACTACGGATGACAACGGCATACAGCCGGGAACTCCGAGTTCAGGCTTTATCTCTGTTCCCGCTTCCAAGACCGCATCGGTCGACATTAGCGATGGTGGCACTCGTGCCTTGGGAACTTATTACCTGCATATGTTCCTGAAAGACGCGGCCGGCAACGTCGGTTATGCGCAAAAGACCTTCAGCGTCACCGCGCCGACCGTGGCGTTCACGACTCCGGCAGAAAATTCTTATACAGCTGACAATCAATATAAGAACGCTTCTGTCACTTTTTCCCTAACCAAGGGAACGCATGACATCAAGACGTATCAGATTGGTACTGGTGATACAACTCCGACCTATGGCGAAGCGATTTCTGCAACTGGTCTGACAAACGTTGAATACCAGCTGCCCACTGGGGAATACCGCTTGTGGATTAAGGCAGTTGACATCAACGAAAACGAATCTACCCCCATCAATCTCTATGTCAATGCGAAGAAGCATCAGGTCCTCAGCGGCACGGACACCTACACACTTGAGGCGGGCGTCGACACGAGTGCCACGCTTAATATTACGTCAACCAGCGAGCCCGCTCTGGAGGGAGAAGAAGCCCTCTCGCCGATTACCTATGCGATCACAACCAATCCAGGCAGCCATGTGATTTCTCTGAATGATGGTGTGGTTACCGTGGGCGACGATTATGGAACCGCGACAATTGAGGCCTCATCGGCTGAGACAACAACGCACTTTGCAGCATCCAAAACCATTACAGTGAATGTGGTCAAGCCGTTCTCCGTTTCACTGACCACCGCTGCCTGGAACAATACAGGCATTACCATTCTACCAAGCTATACGGGCGACGGCTCTTTTGGCGTAAGCGATACCCCAGAGCTGAAGTACCGCGCCGTCGGGACGAGCACTTGGACAACGATTCCCGCTGACAGCTGGAGTTGGGATACAAATTATACGATCAGCTTCTCCGGCTTGACTGTCGGTACGGAATATGAAGTGAAGCTTTCCGGTCAGAATCAGCGCACGACACCGACGACAGCTTCCACGACGCTCAATTTCAAGACTCCAGGCAATTCGAGCACCGGAACCGGCACGGCGTCCTTTACGCTGAACAACACAACAGCGGATGATTCCTACTACATATCCGTGCGAAAAGGCGATACCGTGCTCTATTTCGAAACCGTCACAGGTACCGGCGGGAATGTTCCGTGCAATCTGTCCAATCTTCCGGACGGCTTTTATAACTTCGTCGTAGAGCATGGCGACGAGACCGTCACAGTATCGCTGGAAATTAAAAACGGACAGCAGGTTGGCGGTTCGGTTACCGTGGACGTTGGAGCGAAAAGTACCCGCGTTACAGTGGATGAAGGCAGTCCCAATGTGGTGGTGGACGATCTGACCGGATTGTTTGGCGCGACAGCAAATACGGATAACACAGCCGGTATTACCCAAGATGACAATACGATTCTGAATAACGGCGGCGCTGCTCTGATCGAGTTGGTGTCCACTGGAAAAACGGAGAGCGATGTTCCAGCCGACGTTGCGAAGATCAATGACATTAAAAACAGCCAGTCTCTGGCGCTGTTGGTTGACCTGTCTCTTTACAAGACCATATGGGCAAGCGCCGTCGACCAGGGCACCACGACACATCTGGCAACCACACCGAGCCTGATTACCATTGCCGTACCGCTCAGCGGTGTAAACGGCTCGAATCTCACGGCCTACCGTGTCCACGAGAACGTCGCTCAGATTATCCCTGCGGCAACGGAGGCTACGGGAGACACATATAT
>JAYFPV010000134.1:0-5381 GCA_034927465.1 Lawsonibacter sp. | reverse complement strand
CCTGCGTAAATCTGCAATCATATGGACGTGTGTTCTGATTTCGATTGCCGCGCTTTATCTGTCCCTTTACCCAGGCATGACCAGGGACGCGGAGAATTTTCAAAAGTTCCTGGGCGGATATCCGCCGGCTGTGAGGGCAATGCTGGGAATTAATCTTGACTATATCGCATCCATATTAGGGTTTTATTCGTTTGCATTCTCGTCTGTCACGCTCTGCGGAGCCATTCAGGGAATGAACCTCGGGGTTTCCATCCTGTCCAAGGAATCACGGGAACGGACGGCAGATTTTCTGCTTGTCAAGCCGGTTTCACGTGTGTCGATTATCACTGTAAAAATTTTGGCAGTGCTCACCATCTTCGCTGTTACTGACATAATTTTTTACGCTGCATCATTTACCATTACAGACACCGTCAAAACATCCGATTTCAGTGGTAAACTGTTCCTCATGATCAATCTCACGTTAATTTTCCTGCAGGTTATCTTCTTTTCGCTTGGTTTAGTTGTATCCGTATTTTTTAAAAAGCTCAAAAGCATACTTCCCATTTCACTTGGCGTAGTTTTCGGGTTTTACATTATCGGCGCGCTGATTGCTACCGGTAATAACAAAGAGGCAGCCCGCTATCTTTCTCCCTTCAAATATTTTGACATTTCCTATACCCTTCAGCATTTGGCATATGAGGCTCCCTATATGATAACGGGGGCGGTCATTGTGGCCGTTGCGGTAATCACCACCTATATCATTTATATCAAAAAGGATATTCACGCCGTAAGCTGAATAGATCGAAAGGAGGTTTGTCTATGAATATATTCTTCAGAGAAATGAAAGCAAACCGGAGAGCGCTGATCATCTGGTGTACCTGCATGATCGTCGTAGTTCTAAGCGGAATGGCCAAATATACGGTTTATTCCTCCGGTGAGGCAAGCAGTCAGGTGATCCAAGACTTGCCGCAGTCAGTGAAAGCATTGTTGGGAATGGGTTCCTTAGATGTAACGACAATGAGCGGTTTCTTTGCGCTCCTGTTTCTATATATTGCGGTTGCAGCCGCTATCCATGCGGCTATTCTGGGCGGCGGAATCCTTGCGAAGGAAGAGCGTGATAAGACGACCGAATTTTTGATCGTCAAACCGGTATCCAGATCCACCATTATCACATCTAAGCTTTTGGCGGCCCTTGTAACTATCACAATTCTAAACATCGTTACTCTGGTTGCCTCCATTGGGATGGTGGCTCAGTATAACAAAGAGAAGGATATTACGGGTGAAATCGTTGTGTTTTTCCTGAGCATGTGTATCATTCAGTTGATCTTCCTGTCACTAGGAGCCCTGCTCTCGGCATTTATGAGAAATCCAAAAGGCGCAGGCTCCATTGTTTCCAGCATCGTAATCGCGGCATATATTATCAGCGAAATAACAAGCTTTAACGACCATCTGAATATTTTGAATGTGCTTTCGCCTTTTAAATATTTCAGCTATAACCGTATCATAGAAGGAAACGGTCTGAATCCTGGTATTTCGGTTCTATCGATTATGCTTGTTGCTGTCTTTACCGCATCAACTTACTTTTTTTATGAAAAGAGAGACTTATCCGTCTGAAAAAACATTTAAATAGATTTACTTTGTAAATAATAATCAGTGTACAAGGCTAAAACGAATGCCTGCTTCTGATAACAGCCTGCAGCGGCAGGAAAAAAGGAAAGAGAATATGCTTGAAATCAAGAATCTGACGAAAATTTATCCTGGGAATGTAAAGGCGGTAAACAACCTTTCATTGACCGTCGAGAATGGCGATCTGTATGGATTTATCGGGCATAACGGAGCCGGTAAGACCACAACTATCAAGGCGGTCGTAGGTATTCACTCCTTTGAAGAAGGAGTGATACTGATTAACGGATTGTCAATAAAATCACACCCGGTAGAGTGTAAAAAATCCATGGCATACATTCCTGACAGTCCGGATCTGTATGAGTTCATGTCCGGCAACCGGTATCTAAATTTTGTTTCAAATATGTATGATCTCCCTATGGCCCAGCGCAAAGAACGGATTGAAAAATACAGTAAGGCATTCGAAATCGAACAGGTTCTGTCCTCATCGATTTCTTCCTACTCACATGGCATGAAACAAAAGGTCGCATTGATCGCGGCGCTGATTCACGAACCGAAACTGCTGGTTCTGGATGAGCCGTTTGTCGGCTTAGACCCCAAAGCGGCATACACGTTAAAAGAATACTTTCATCAGATGACCGCAGAGGGCTGTTCCATTTTCTTTTCCACACATGGCCTTGAGGTTGCGCAAAAATTGTGCAACAAAATAGCCATTATTAAAAACGGCAAATTGATCGAATCCGGAAAAACGGAGGATGTCGTTGGAAATAAATCTCTTGAGGATGTTTTCCTGGAACTGACAGAAGGAGTTTCAGGAAATGAATAAATTTTTTGAACTTCTGAAAGTCAATATTTCTCTGGCAATGATGCAGACCAATCATAACAGATTCGCCAAAAGGAAGAAGCGCAGCTTATCCTCAGGTACCATGCTTTTATTTATCGCCGTTCTGATCATGGTGTATATGGCCTGGATCGCTAACTCCCTTTATAGCTCGATAGGACAGTATGGACTCGGATGGCTGCTTGTTGCCATGGGACTTTTAATGGTATCGCTCTTTACGTTAGTCACGGGAATCTATAGTGTCAATGCCGTACTTTTTGAATCACAGGATTTGGATCAGCTTTTTTCTTATCCCATCACTCCGATGCAAATCCTTTTTTCAAAGTTGCTCGCATTGGTTGCGGAAAACTGGCTGATCGGCATTGTTTTTTACCTGCCTGTGTTGGCTGTTTACTGTTACAATGTAAAACCGGACGCGTTATTTTACGTTTATGCCATACTGAGTTTCCTTTGTCTGCCCTTAATTCCGGTCTGCCTCTTCATTCTATTTGCCTACTTTTTAAATATCATCACCAGCGGAAAGCGAGCCAAAAATACGATTAATGCCATCATAACGTTTGGGCTTATTTTCGGCACCTCCTTTGGAATAAAAAATTTCATATCAGGTTTTAAAACATCAAGCGTTAACTTCTCCGATTTGATTGGCAGTTTTAAAAACTTTTATCCGCCCCTCGGTTATCTTACAAACGGGATTGTCCATGAAAACTTGGGGGATCTGCTGATCGGCCTGTTGTGGAATATCATTCCGTTTATTGTTTTATGCGTTGTTTTATCCTTTGGCTATAAATCATTGTGGTCTAGGTCCAGAGTTGTACGAAAAGTCCGACGCAGAAAACTTTCATTTGGGGTTAATTCACCATTTTCAACGTTATTGCAGAAAGAATTTTACAGATACTTTTCATCGGTTATGTATGTTCTGAACTCATCCATTGGAATGATCCTTATGACGCTGTTTACGGTTCTTGCCGGAACAGGCGGAAAGAAAATACAGCTGTTGGAATCATATTTCCCGGCAGATATGAAAATCCTATTCGTCCTGCTTATTTTCGGCTTCACTCTTACAATCTCCAATACGACGGCGCCATCCATTTCCCTTGAAGGGAAAAATCTTTGGATTATCAAAAGTTGGCCGGTCAACGAAGGGAAGATTCTGCTTGCCAAGCTGTGCGTCCATTTGACGGTGACGGTTCCGCTCCTAATTGTCAATTGCATAATCGCAGGGTTTACCATGAAGCTGAGTATTGCAAACTGTATTGTCCTTTTTGTAGTCTGCGCTCTCTTTGCAGTTCTTGGTGGATTCATGGGACTGATTTTTAACCTGTATTTTCATCGGTTTGATTTTTACAGCGATATTCAAGTGGTAAAAAACAGCTTGAGTGTATTGCTTACCTATCTGACGATGGCTGCAATTGTAGCAGCCTCGGCAGGTATCTATTGGCTGCTGCGTGCAAACATTATCCTCGACTGGTTTTTAACCGGTGTTGGGTTTGCGCTTGCCTTTCTCACAGCTGCAGCGGCGGTGTTCGTATTTACAAGGGGAAAAGAAATATTTAAGAACCTCGCCTGAATCATGATTTAAGAGGGCGGTTTTAATGGGAGAATTTGCAACGGTCGGTATCAAATGGAAGTTAATCTCTTAGCTTTTTTACACGGGTATGACTTTTTCTGGTTAATATAAATGGCAGATGGATTTCTCGTTGTTTGCAAGGGAAAATAAATATAGTGGTCGGTCGTAAAGTGAAGTTGGACACTGGAATATAAAAATCCATAGTAATTTTCCCACATGGCAGAATGAAGTTCACACTTACCCAAACTGCCAAAGGAGGATAATCACTATGGACTGCCCAGATTATATCGCAGTGGATCCAGAACGCAAGCGAGGACAGGCCGTGTACAGGTCAAACAGAAACCGGTGCCAGCCGAATCAACAAGCGTCCCAAGCCGGATACGAGCTGACGCAGGAGGATAAGCAAACTCTTTCCGGTATTCAGGAACAGATTGAGGACATATACAGCCGGAAGTGCGCTATCAACATAAAAACAGGCAGACGAAAAATGTCTGCCTGTTTTGCGATCACGCAACAATTCTCAGTTCCCTTATTCTTTGCCGTCAGGCAATTCCTTTCCGCAGAGAAACCAGTCCTTACAGGTTAGTCCCTGAGCTTTTGGGTCATTCTGACGATTCAAAAGGGCCTCATATGTCTGAGGCGGCGGAACCAGCACGGGCTGACCGGGCTGCCAGTTTGCGGGGGTGACGACCTGATATTTATCCGTCGTCTGCAGCGCCGTCAGAAGCCGTAGAATTTCCGGAATACTTCGGCCGTTGGTCAGCGGATAGATTAAGATAGCGCGGATTTTTTGTTGTGGGTCGATCAAAAATACGTTGCGTACAGTCTCCTGTTTGCTGGCATCCGGCGCGATCATCCCGTATAACCGTGCAATTTCTCCAGTTCGATCAGCAATGACCGGAAACGGGATCTCCACGCCGGTGGTCAGATAGATCGCATATACCCACGCCAGGTGAGAAGGGTTGCTGTCAATGCTCAGCCCAAGCAATTGAGCATTCTGCGCAGCGAACTGCGGCTGTGCCTGTGCAAATGCAATAAACTCTGTGGTGCAGACAGGCGTAAAGTCGCCCGGATGTGAAAACAGCACCACCCATTTTCCTTTATAATCGGACAGTTGCAGCGGCCCAAAAGTCGTGGTCGCGGAAAAGTCGGGTGCCTGCATTCCGAGAGACAGATGATTATCCATGGCAAGACCTCCTTGCAGTTCAGTCTATGCTGAGAACGAATTATTCGGCACCGCGCGCAGGAGAAATGGATGACTGCCGGGCTTTTGCAATTCTTAAAAGGTGGCGATATTGCGAACCCCTCGCTGTCTGTCCGCTACGTGGTTCGCATCCAGTCATAAAAAGCGCTGATTGTAGGGACAAGGTA
>JAYFPV010000109.1:0-10497 GCA_034927465.1 Lawsonibacter sp. | reverse complement strand
AAATCATACATAAAAATGTATTTCATCTTTGATGTTTTGCAAAGATGGCCGCCGCTTTTTTTAAGATTTCATTTTCCTCACGGAGTTCCACGTTTTCACGCTTCAGGTGTCTTAGCTCGGCGTCTTCGGGCTTCAAGCAGCTTTCTGATCATTATTTTATCTCGTTTCTGCGTGTCCGGCAAGCTTGGCGGGGGTCAATTTATGAAAACAGGGAAAAAGGTTAACCCAAACTAAATTTTTACTATCTGCCGGACGACGGCAAAAGAAAAAAGAGGTCGTACAGCAGATATATTGCAACACGCCAAAGAAAGGGCGGCTTTGATTGTTAGAGCCGCCCTTTCTTTTTGCGCTACATCCAAAACACTCTGAAGTTAAACTTTGCTGGTGTTTATCATAAAAAATATAATTTCCATTTCGGAGATATTCGAATACCCCAGTTTCTTCTAATGTAGCGGAATCCCCGCAGCTTCCAGCTCGGCCCGCGCGGCAAAGGACGAAACAACTTCTTTCAGAAAACGGCCGATGGGATGCAGGCTCTTTTCAAGTGTAATCGCTCCGGCGTCAAGCCGTGCAAGCTTCAGAAGATTCTTAATCAGGCTTTCCATACGATTAAGCTTTGGGATGGGAGCGGCAATTTTGTGGATGACAATACGCTGTCCGTTTATGTGAGGCGGCTACGCGGCAAAATCGAAGAGCATCCCGAAAATCCGGAGTATTTATTGACCGTAAGGGGCGTGGGAGCCACCGGAGCACACCAGCAAAAAAGGGCGACCGCGAAAAGATAACCGCATCATGCTCAATGGGATGATGTGGATTGCTCTAAGCGGCTGCCAGTGGCGGGAGTTGCTGTTCGGTTTTCAGACGCAATGATCAACACAATGGTGACCTCATTGACCGCTCATGCTGAGAAGGATAGTGAGAAGCCTGGAATACAGCCGCATTAGTGGATATAGCGCAACTCAATGCCCTTGAGTTGGCAGAAGTGGCAGATTTCTTCCACCCAGTCGCCGGCTATGGCGTGGACATGGTTGCAGTCGTAGCCGGCCAAAATCTGCTCATACGGGGCGTCTGGCTCTACAAAGACGTGCGGCCAGGCGGTGCAGGTCTCGTTCAGTGCTTCCTCGGGCAGTTCTTTGGCGGTACCAGTGAAAACGGTAAAGATAAAATGGTCCAGCTCATGGGTGATGCGACCAAAGGTCATTTTGCCCCCTTTGGCGATGTATTCCACATGGCAGCCCTTGCCGGTGTATTTGGCGATGATGGGCCGCAGAGAGACCTTCTTCATATTTTCGATGGGGTCGGCACTGCGGTTAGCGTACCAGGTGGCCATGGCGCCGCAGTTGCAGAAGTAAAGCAGGTTGCTTTCTGCTTTATAGAAGCGGAAATCCGCAAAGATGGCCGGCTCGCCGGAGAGCAGCCTCATGACTTGCATCGTCAGGCCGCCCTCACAGTCGCCCTCACAGGTGAAAACACGGATGTCCTTAGGGCCGTCCCAGTCATAGGGGTCGTTGAAGAACGCCGCGGCCAGACACTGGGTACAGGAATAGGCGCTCAGCTCATAATGGCACTTGACCCCCACAAAAGCATAGCTTTTTTCCTCGCAGATGCTTTTGGTGGCGTAGTAATGCCGGATCTGCTCCTTTAAGGAGGACTCGGTCAGCTTGTCGTTATCATATTCCACCCGACGGGTGTGGCTACACAGCCAGTCATAAGCATGCTGCACCTGCTCCTCTGGTATCTGGGCGGCGCGGTGTACGATCTCCAGCTGGTCGGTGTGGTCCACGTCCACGCCGAAAGTATGCTGCCACAGGTCGGCCGGTGCGCTGCCGCTACCCATGCCGATGCTGCGCCCGCCGATCAGACCGAACACCTGGCCCCGAAGCTGGCTTGCTGCATAAGCGGCGCGCAGAAAATGCATACATTTAGCCAGCGCGTCCGGCTCTGAAATATTGCCCCAGACTTTTTCACAGGGGTAGCCGCACTGACGCAAAAAATTGCTGGCCGCCTGCAGCCCGCCCAGACCGGGCAGGCCGCCGTTCACGTTGGAAAGCACCAGCGTGGGCAGTTCCAGCACGCTCTCTGCTACCACCGAAAAGTTTGGGAAGGCGAAGATTGGCACATTAAAGACTACCACGTCGGGCAGCTGGGCCTTGATCTCTCGCGCACACTGACGGGCCAGCCCGTTGGAACAGATGGTGCCGGAGGCGGGCAGCAAAACCTCAATTTCTCCGGTAGCCTCCAGAGCGGACTTAATGTCTGCGCCCTGCTGCACAATATAATCGCCCAGCGAGGCGTGGACGCTGGCGCGCCCGTCAGAAAAAGAGAGCAGGCCGACCTTGATCTTTGACATACGGGATACCTCCATTATGGTTATTTATATCAACATAAAACGGATCAGAAGTCGAGGATGCGGCGGAACGCTTTTTCCCGCGCGTTGCGCACATGGTCGGTGGCCAGTTGGGCCAGCTTGTCCGCGTCGCCTTCCAGTAGTGCGTCGATCATGCTCAGATGTTCTTGGATGACCATGTCGTTGGTGGCGGAATTAAAGGTCATGTTGCGGATGCGCCGCTCATGGTCGGACACCAGCGACATCGACTCGGTGAAAAAACGGTTTTGTGCATACTGCTGCAGCGCCTGGTGAAAATCCGCATCCAGCGTGTTGTAATACAGGCTCAGCTCCCGCTCGTCAGTAATGGACTTAGGTGGGCAGGTGAGCTGATTTTTGAATTTAAGCAGCGTCTCCCGCGGGATCTTGCCACAGGCACGGCTGGTGACAATGGGTTCAATGGCAAGCCGCACATCATAAATATCCCGCAAAAGATCCAGTGAGATGGGAGCCACGATAATACCCTTGCGCGGATAAATCTCCACAAAGCTTTCCTTTTTTAAGGTACGCAGCGCCTCACGGATGGGGGTGCGGCTGATCTTCAGCTCGGCCTGGAGCGTTTCTTCTGAAATAGAGGAAGCTGGGGCCATCTCGCCCGATAGGATCTTTTCCTTAATTATTTTGTATGCGTAATCTGTCTTTGACTGAGCCATAAGTTACATCCTTTGCTTTTCCCCTGTCGGGCAAAATATTTTTTAAAATATATCAGTGATAAACGATGAATACAACACTACAGTCTATCACATTTCTTCTAAGAACAAAATAAGGAGAGGAAGGATTGAATTAAAATAGACTTGTAATATTTCACAAGTTCAATTTATATTTTCATTTTAAACTAAAAAAAGTTAAATTACAATTAGCAATTTTAGATAAATCGAACGTAAAAAAAGTAGTTGAATAGATAACCACGTTAATAATGCACAATTTTTGAAAATTTATTTTTACAGGTTCGTCAATGGAAAACGGAATCGATGTATGATATTCTAAGTAAGCAACAAACAATAAATATACTTGTGATATATAAAACATAAAGAATAATCCTTCATTAAAGCCGGGGCAAGAACCCGGCAAAAGCAGAAAAGAGGTTCCTGCCCATGACCAGTTCCAATCTGCCCACCCTGCGGCTGGGCATCATCGCCGCCAGCCGCAACAATTTTGCGGATGAGCTGTCCCTGACAAGCCGGGCCGCCATAACGGCCGCAGCCGTGGCCCGCGGACTATCGGCGACACAATGCCCCACGCTGGTGGTCACCGAACAAAACGCCATGGACGCCCTGGCCGAAGCGTCCGCCGCCGGATGCGAAGCGTTGGTGGTGGTGCTGGGCAACTTTGGGCCGGAAACGCCGGAAACGCTAAGTGCCAAAAAGTTTGTGGGCCCGGTCATGTATGTGGCTACATCAGAGGAGAACGCCGGCACCCTGTACGCCGGCCGCCGGGATTCCTACTGCGGGATGCTGAATTGCTCTTACAATTTAAATTTAAGAAACTGCACCAATTATTACCTGCCGCCCTATCCAGTAGGCACGCCGGAGGAGATTGCCGGCATGATGGAGCGCTTTTACCGGGTAGCCACCGCCGCCGTGGCGCTGCGCTCGCTGAAGATCCTCATCTTCGGACCGCGCCCTAGTGATTTCTTTGCCTGCAATGCGCCCATCAAGCCGCTGTATGACCTGGGCGTGGAGGTGCAGGAAAACTCCGAGATGGACCTGCTGGTCACCTACAAGGCACACGCCGGCGACGTGCGCATCCCTACCCTGGCGGAGCAGATGCGCAAAGAGGTGGGGGACAAATACCCCGACACGCTGCTCAAAATGGCCCAGTACGAGCTGACATTGCTGGACTGGATTGACGCCGCAAAGGGTGCCAGCCGCTATGTGGCGCTGGCTAACAAATGCTGGCCGGCATTCCAAAAGGAATTTGGCTTTTTACCCTGCTATGTGCACAGTCGGCTAGCGGCCGTAGGTATCCCGGTGGGCTGCGAGACCGACGTATATGGCGCACTAAGCGAATATCTGGGACGCTGCGTCAGCGGACGGCCCACCACTATTCTGGACATTAACAACAATATTCCCCGCGATGTGTTCGAAGCGCAGCTCCAGGGCCGATACCCATACACGGAGCGGGAGCTTTTCCTTGGATTTCACTGCGGAAACACGGCGGGCGAGCTGCTTTGTTCGGCCAACCTGCGCTACAAGATGAACCGCAAGGACCCTTATGCCCCCGAAACCGGCACCGAAGAGACCCGTGGCACGCTGGAGGGCCCCATGAAGCCGGGCGAAGTATCCTGCTTTCGGCTGCACTCCACGGCGGACGGAAGACTGGAGGCATACATTGCTAAAGGTGAGATCCTGCCGGCAGAGCTTACCACTTACGGCTGCTGGGCATTGTTCGGTGTGCCGCAGATGGACCGTTTTTACCGCCATGTTCTACTGGAAAAACAGTTCCCTCACCACAGCGCCATCGTTTACGGCGCCCATAGCGCCGAGCTGTATGACCTGATGCAGCTGCTGGGCGTGCCTTACATCGGGTACAATCACCCCCGGTATGACCGCTACGAGACGGAAAACCCATTTGGCTGAAACGCCGCCGTCTTTCGCGGATTTATATGAAGAAATATTAAAGAAAAAAGAAAGAGGAGAACAACATGAAAAATGCAAAACGAACCCTGGCGCTTGTCCTGACATGCGCCCTGTCCCTGGGCCTCTTCACCGCCTGCGGCAGCTCTTCCTCCAGCAACGCGGCGGCTTCCAGCGCTGCATCCGGATCCAGCGCGGCCGGTTCCAGCGCAGCCGCTTCCGGCGCGGCCGGTTCCAGTGATGCGGCAAGCGTCACTACCGCTGACGACGGCGGCCTGGTCAACAAAGAGGCTGCTGCCAAGGCCGAGCACGTCATCACTTTCTGCGACAGTCAGCCCGCCACTAGCCTGATGGGCCAGACCATCCTGCAGTTCGGCGAATACCTGCAGGAAGAGTCTGACGGCCGCATCGTTCTGGAGTTCTTCCCCTCCGCCATGCTGGGTAACGGCACCACCTGCATGCAGCAGGTGCAGCTGGGCAGCCTAGATATGTACCGCTGCGACGCGGCCGCGCTGTACGACTTCGGCGTGGACAGCATGAAAATCGTCAGCCTGCCCTACCTGTTCAAGGACCGTGATTCCGCGGTGGATACCATTGAAAACAGCGACATGGGCGACTACTTCCTGAACGACATCGGTAAGGCTGGCGTCGGCTTTGTGGGCGTTGGCTGGATCATCGACACCCCGCGCCGCTTCTTTACCCGTGATACCGAGATCACCAAGATTGAGGACATGAAGGGGCTAAAGATCCGTGCCGTTGAGACCAACATTACGCTGGACTACAAGGCTGCTTTGGGCATGAACCCTGTTCCCCTGGCCTTCAGCGAGGTGTACACCAGTCTGTCCACCGGCGTTATCGACGCTGCCGCCAACACGCTGGACTCCTTCGTCACCAATAAGCTGAACGAAGTCTGCAAATACTTCATCGAAAACAACGGTATGATCCCCACCTACCCGGTTATCTTCTCCGAGGCCACCTGGAGCAAATTCAGCGCGGAAGATCAGCAGCTCATCAAGGATTGCTGGGCGAAAGCTTCCGCCGAGTATGACGTCGCCTGTGTTGCCAACGAAGAAAAAGAAAAGGCTGATATGGAAGCTGCCGGCGTCACTTTCTGCACCATCACCGACGAGGACAAGTGGGCTCGGGCCTGCGAGCCGATGATCCAGCAATACAGCGTGGGCTATGAGGACCTGCTGGGCCAGCTGCGCACCTGCGGCAAATAAGCAAGTCTTATACAGCAAAATAGAATTTACTTACTGATTGGTTCGGGTCCAAAGGAGGACAGTCGGCACATGCTGAGCTGTCCTCTTTTGGAGCACCGACCCTGATAAAACAAGGAGGGAGCTGCGAAATGGCAACAATTCGCAAGCTATACGACGGTCTGTTCAAGATCGTTGAATTTGCCAGCGCAATATTCTTAGCAGGAATGGTCGTGATCTGTTTTTACAGCGTCGTGATGCGCTATGTGTTCCATGCCGCCCCACGCTGGGGCGATGAGATGGCCCTGTTCTGTATGATCTGGTACGGGCTGCTCAGCGCCAGCCTGGCATTGAAAGAAAACCGCCACATCCGCATTGGAATCTGGGATTCGTTACTGCCCCAAAAGGCAAGCCGCGTGCTGCTGATCATTGTCCACCTCATCGTGCTGGTGGTCGTGATCATACTGCTGCGGTATAGTGCATTGCTGACCCATCTGGCCGGCCGCACCCGCATGACGGGCTCCGGCTATCCGCTGTCCTTGGAATACGCAGCACTGCCGGTTTCGGCGGTGTTCATGCTCATTGCTACAATTGGAAGGTTAGGTGAGATCATTGGTCGGAAATGCTAGTGCGATTCTGCTGATGCTCGGTGTGTTCTTCGGGCTCATCTTTATTGGCGTGCAGATCGGTTTCGCAATCCTGGGCTCGTCGTTCGTCACGGCGATATACCTGGGGGTCAACCTGCAGACGATGGTCATGCAGATCTTAAAAGGTATGAACGTATATTCTCTGATGGCGGTGCCATTTTTCATTCTCGCCGGTGAAATGATGATGCGCGGCGGCATTACCGACCGTCTGGTTGGCCTTTCAAAGGCGCTGGTCGGCTGGATGCGTGGCAGCCTGGCCCAAGTCAACATTGTGGCCAGCGTCTTCTTTGGCTCTATCTCCGGCTCCTCCGCCGCGGACACCGCGTCGGTGGGCGCCATGCTGATTCCCCTGATGGAAGAGGACGGCTATGACACCGATTTTGCCACGGACGTGACGATGGCAAGCTCGGTGGAGGGCATGCTGATTCCGCCCAGCCACAACATGGTCATCTTTGCGCTGGCCGCGGGCAGTGTTTCTATCGCCCGGCTGTTCATGGCGGGGATTCTTCCCGGTCTGCTGCTGGCGCTTGTGCTAGGCATATACTGTTATATCGTCTCAGTCAAGCGAAACTACCCAAAGGGCAACAAGTTCGATCTGAAGGTCGCGTACAAAGAACTCATCCGCGCGCTGCCTGGCCTGGGTACCGTGCTCATCGTGGTGGTTGGTGTATTGGGCGGCATCTTCACTGCCACCGAGGCTGCGGCCTTTGCCGTTGTCTATGCGCTCATCATCGGCATCTTCGTCTACAGGGAGATTAAGTTCCGAGATATCCCGGACATCCTCATTAAGGCGCTCAAGACCATCTCCATTATCCTGATGCTGATTGGTGCTTCCAGCTGCTTCAGCTGGCTGGTATCCTACCTGAATATCTCCACCCTAATCTCCAACTGGATTTTGAGCATCACCACCAACAAATATCTGATCTTGCTCATGATCAATATCATTTTGCTGCTCTTCGGCATGGTCATGGACATGTCCGCCATCATCCTTATTATGACTCCGATCCTGCTGCCCATGGCCATCAATCTGGGCATGGACCCGGCCAATTTCTGCGCCATGATGATCCTGAACCTGGGCATTGGCCTGATCACCCCGCCGGTGGGCAATACGCTGTTTATCGGCAGCGCTATCTCCAAAAAGAGCATCGGCGAGCTGAGCCGCTCGATGATTCCATTCTACGTTGTAATGGGCGTCGCGCTGATACTGGTTACCTATGTGCCGGCGATCTCCACCTTCCTGCCCAATCTGTTGGGTGTCTGATCGATCGTTTGTTTTGGTTCCGGAAAGGATGCGGAGTATGAAATTTCTTGTTTTGGGTGGCGCGGGTGTCATCGGCCGCCAAATCGTGAGGCAGGCGCTGAACGCTGGTCATGAGGTGACGGCGTTTGACAAAAATAGCGGTTTCCCGCCGGAGTGCGCCGGTGCGCAGTTGGCGGTAGGCGACCGGTATGCCGCGGACTTTGCTGCCAGGTTTGAGAACCAACGGTTCGACGCAGTGATTGACATGATCTGTGGCAGTGTTGCAGATGCCAAAGCGACGCTGAATACGTTTGGTAAAACTGCGGCGCAGATCATCGTAACCTCGTCCATCGCGTCCTACAACCGGCCCTATCGCAGCTATCCCCTGCGGGAGTCAGCGGAACGGCCTGCCTGTGACCCGGCGTTCCAATACGCCTGTGACAAGGCGCAGATGGAGCTGTACTTAAAAAGTAAGATGGGCGCGCAGCCGGCGGCGATCACGATCCTGCGCCCATCCCTAACCTTCGGTCCCGGGGCGACGAACTTTGGTATGCTGCGGCAAAACCGCAACGTGGTGCGACGCATCCGCCAGAACAGGCCGGTGGTCATGGTGGGTGAGGGGGTTATCCCGTGGAATATCACCTTTTCACCGGATCTGGGCCGGGCGTACCTGCTGGCCTGCGGCAACCAAAACACTTATAACGACGATTTCCATGTTACGGCCAACGAAGTAGTCATGTGGGAGGATTTGTACCGCGCGGTGGGCCGTGCGGTAGGCCACGAGCCGGATATGGCTTACATCTCGTCCGTCACGCTGCGGCGGGTGCTGGGGCCGCTGTGCGGGCATCTAAATTTTGAAAAGGTCTATTTTTCCGTTTGTGACAACAGCAAATTCCGACAGGCAGTGCCGGAATTTGAACCACGTGTCTGTTTTGACAAGGGAATCCGACAGCTGGTCGGCTGGTGGGAGACAAGCGGCTTTGCCTATGACGAAGAAAAGGACAGACAGGAAGACGAACTCTGCGGGGCTTATGACACATTTCGCCGTCAGCTGACCACACTAGGCGCAAAGCAGAAATAGGGGAGGAAAGCAACATGAAAATCTTAGTGCTGGGCGGCACCGGAGTTATCAGCAGACAGATCGTCAAACAGGCGGTGGAAAAAGGGTACGACGTCACCATATTCAACCGAGGCAGCCGTGAACTGCCCGAATGTGCCGGCGCCCAGGTGGTACTGGGTGACCGCAAGGCTGCTGACTTTGCTGATAAATTTGCCGGCGAAAACTATGACACCGTCATCGATATGATCTGCTTTAATGAGAATGATGCTCGCCAGACGGTGGAAGTGTTTGGCGGCAAGGCCAAACAGATCATCGTTACCTCCTCCATCGCGGCCTATGACCGGCCCTATCATAGCTATCCCATTCGGGAGGAAACCGAACATCTGCGTACCGACCCCGCTTTTGCATACGGCTACAAAAAGGCTCTGCTGGACGGCTATCTGCAAAGCCAGATGCACCATCATCCGGCGGCTATTACGGTCATCCGGCCGTCGCTCACATTCGGGCCCGGTGCGGCGAACTTCGGCATGCTGCGCCAGAACCGCAACCTGGTGCGCCGCATCAAAGAGGGCAAGCCTGTGGTCATGGTGGGTGAGGGGGTCATTCCCAGGAACTTTACCTTTGCCCGCGACCTGGCACAGGCATTTGTGTTGGCCTGCTGCAACGAGAACACCTACAACGACGTTTTTCATGTGACCAACAGCGAGATCGTTATGTGGGAGGATCTGTACCGCGCGGCTGGCAAGGCTGTGGGCAAAGAGCCAAATATGGCCTATATTTCCTCTCACTTGCTGCGGGAGTTTATGCCTTCCGTGTGCGAGCATCTAAATTTTGAAAAGGTGCATTTCTCTGTTTTCTCCACCGAGAAATTCCGGCGTGCGGTGCCGGAATTCAACCCCACCGTCGGTGTCGACGAGGGCGTGAAGGAACTTGTCGACTGGTGGGAATCCACTGATTTTCCATATGACGAGGAGCGCGACGCGCTGGAAGATGCGGTCTGCGGGGCATACAGCAAGTTTGAACAAACGCTTGTGGCCCTGACGGCAAAACAGTAAGAGGGGAAAAAATGGTTAAAATCGGATTGCTTACGCTGGCCGAGGGAAATATGCGTGAAGATGTCTACCAGACCCGCCGCCCGGCAATGTTGCGGGAGTGCGCGGCGCTGCACGAGGCACTGGACGGTTGTGCGGTGCTGGTGGAGCCGGAGGGCGAGACCATCCGGGACAAAAAAGACCTGTTTGCCGCGTTGGCTGTGCTGCGCGGGGCAGAGGTGGACGGCCTGCTGCTGTATGTGCCCACCTTTATCTCCGCCTCGCTGGCGGCCATGGCCGTGCGGTTATGCGGCATGCCCTGCGCGGTGCTGGGCAACTCGGCACCGGATACCTTTTC
>JAYFPV010000295.1:0-5947 GCA_034927465.1 Lawsonibacter sp. | reverse complement strand
GTTCCGCAGGGCGTTGGAAAACGGCGCGGACGACCGCGCGGCCCTGACCGCGCTGAAGAAAGGCGCGCAGGAGGGCCGGGATCACACCAAGGAGATGCAGGCCGTCAAGGGCCGCGCCAGTTACCAGGAGAACAAAGGTGTTGGAAATCTGGACCCGGGCGCCGTGACCATGTGCATGCAGCTTGAGTGCCTAAGTAATTACCTGATGCGAAAATGTGCTTGACTCATGGACAGAATACAGGATAATAAAAGGGAGAATTTGCAATGAAACGGATCATGTTTTATAAACCTGGAGATATTCGTGTGGAAGACGCCCCCATCCCTACGCCAGGCCCCGGTGACGTTGTGGTGAAAAACAAAGCGACTCTGACCTGTGGCACGGATGTCAAAACCTATAAGCGCGGCTACCGTTATGAACCACCGTTTTCCATGGGCCATGAGGCATCCGGCATCGTGTACGCCGTTGGTGAGGATGTGACCGACTTCAAGGTTGGGAATCGGGTTGTCGCACACAATTCCGCCCCCTGCGGCAAGTGCTACTACTGCAAAAAAGGGCTGCAGTCCATGTGTGTAGATTTGATTCAGAACCAGTTCAAAAATGGTGCCTACGCCGAGTATCAGCTGATCCCCAGCCGGATTGTGGAGCAGAACATGTTCCATATGCCGGACGAGATGGAATATAAGCAGGCTGCCCTGCTGGAGCCGCTGGCCTGTGCCGTCTACGGGACTGCCAACGTGCCCATTGACCTGGGTGACACGGTGTGCGTCAACGGCTGCGGACCCATCGGACTGATGTTTATCCGGATGTGCTATTTGCGCGGTGCGAGGGTCATCGCCTGTGACATGTCCGATATTCGTTTGGAGACGGCGCGCAAAATGGGCGCTCAGGAGACCGTCAACATTAAAGATGTGAACGATCAGGCGCTGGCGGTCAAGGAACTTACTGAGGACGGTCGCGGGGTTGATGCTGCGATTGAGGCGGTGGGTCTGCCGGAGGTCTGGAACATTGCAGTTAACATGGTACGTCCCGGCGGCTTTGTGCTCTGCTTCGGCGGCACCAAAAAGGGCCTGACCGTGCCGGTCGATACGACCCGCCTCCACTATGACCAGATTACAATCAAGGGCGTCTTCCACACGACCCCCCTCTACGTTCATGCCGCGTTTGAGATGCTGAAGATGAATGCAATCCGGGCGGAGGATTTTGTTCAACACGAATATACGCTGGAGGATACGGAAAAGGCCATCCTGGAGCACGCATCCGGCGCGGTGATCAAAAATTGCATTATTTATCCAGAGAATTAATCCGCGGGAAAGCCGGGGGAGGAGGAGAGTCATAATATGGTTTTACATGGGATCCCGGTTTCGGAGGGTGTCGCCGTGGGCAGACTGTTTCTCTACCGTCCGCTTCAGTTTCATGTGCAAAAATCCTTTTGTCCAGAGGAACAGGCCGAGGAAGAACTTGCACGTTACGCTGCCGCTGTCCGTGCAGCGGATACAGAACTCCGGGAGTTGGTGGAATTTCTTGCAGCGCACGACCCAGAAAAGGCAAAAATATTCTCCGCGCACCTGGATATTTTGACGGATGTATCGATAGATGAGGAGATCCGTGCTGCCATCCGGAACAGACGTTTTCAGGGCGACTGGGCCATCCAGTCTACCTATGATAGCTTTATTCAGATGCTGGAGCAGGCTCCGGATGCGCTGATTCGGGAGCGTGCGGAGGATTTAAAAGATGTGCGGGAGCGGCTGCTCAGAATTTGGAACGGGGCGGCTGGACAGGACCTTTCCACCTTGCCTGGGCCGGTGATTGTTGCAGCTCATGACCTGTTGCCCTCCGATACCGCGTCCATGGACCGCGTCAATGTGTTGGCAATTTTGACAGAGACGGGAGGACCTACCTCCCATTCTGCCATCCTGGCGCGCAGCTATGGGATTCCGGCGATTCTGGGAATTTCCGGCCTGTTGGACCGGATATGCCAGAGACAAAAGGCGGCGGTGGATGCTCGCTCCGGCGTCGGGACGCTGACCCTGGACCCGGATGAGCGGCTTGTGGAAGAGTATGGGGAGATGCGCGAAGCGCTCACTCGACAGGCCGGGATCACCACTGCCTTTCTGGATGCGGAGGGAAAAACGGCCGACGGGATAAGAGTGGAGATTGGACTTAATATTACCTCCGCCGATGCTAAAGAATGTGAAGGCATGGCTCATGTGGACTACATTGGCCTGTTTCGGACGGAATTCCTCTACATGGGACGCAGTGCGCCGCCGGATGAGGAGGAGCAGGTTCAGATCTATCAAAACGTTCTCACGCAGATGCATGGCCGGACGGTTACACTTCGTACGCTGGATATTGGCGGTGATAAGTCCACAGACTGTCTGGATCTTCCTAAAGAGGAAAATCCATTCTTAGGGAAGCGGGGACTGCGTCTTTGCTTTGCCATGCCGGAGCTGTTCCGGACGCAGCTGAGGGCGGCGCTACGGGCGTCTGTTTTTGGCGACCTTTGGATCATGTTCCCAATGGTGGGTAGCCTGGAAGATTTCCGCCGGGCAAAGGCTATACTGATGCAGATTCGCTCCGAGCTGGAGGAAGAGCACATCCCAGTCTCACCCCATGTAAAGGTCGGCATTATGATCGAGATTCCCTCCATTGCCCTGATGGCCGAGGAAGTGGCGCGCGAGGTGGATTTTGCCAGCATCGGGACGAACGATCTGTGCCAGTATACGATGGCGGCCGATCGTCTGAATCCCGCGGTGTCCGACTACTGTCAGAGTTATCACCCGGCGCTGATGCGTCTGATTGCACAGACGGCGGCGGCGTTCACTCAAGCTGGGAAGCCTCTGAGTGTCTGCGGCGAGTTGGGCAGCGACGTACTGGCCGCGCCGGTACTGGTTGGTTTCGGCATCCGAAAGCTCAGCATGGGGCTGAGCACGGTGGCGCGGGTGAAGCAGACGCTGGCTGCCTGTACTGCCCGGCAGATGGAACGGAGGGCATTGATGGCCTTAAAGTGCAAAACGGCCGTGGAGGTGGAGAAACTGCTGCGCGGTGATGACAAGAGCTGAAAAGGGGCGAAAAATGGAATGTATACACGCGATACAACAGTTTGCAATGAGAGCGGGCTGCATGCCCGTCCGGCGTCGGACTTTGTGCGGGCAGCCGGAAAATTCAAATCGAATATTACAATTTGCCGGACCGGAGGAGACGCTCCGGTTAATGCCAAGTCCATCATTTTATTGCTGAGTTTGGGGCTCGGGAAGGGGACCAAGATTACCATCCGCGCGGAAGGCGAGGATGAGGTGCAGACCGTTGATGCCTTGGTGGCATTGATTGAGGGCGGATTTGGTGAGCTTTAATCACAGTCAGGTCCGCCTGATAGCGTTGGATCTGGATGGCACCCTTATGGAGGACGACCATTTAACCATATCAGAGCGTAACTGTCGTGCAATCCGGGCAGTGGCTGCGCAGGGAGTACAGGTGGTGCTGGCCAGCGGCCGTGCGCGGAGTATGATGGAGGATGTAGCCGAGACATTGGGCTGTGTGCACTGGATGATCACGTCCAACGGCGCGGTGGTGGTCGACCGGGGAAACGGGGCGGTTCTGCGCCGCGCCGAGATCCCTGCAGACCGGGGCGCACAGGTTCTATGCCTGTTTCTTAAGTATCCTTTGCCGATCGAGGTTTACTGTGGTGGGCATGTCTACGTGAAAAGAGGATCCTGGAGTATGAAGGGATACACGAAGCAGCCCCCGGCGTTTTTGCAGATGCGCAAGACCCTGAACCGAGAGGTGGACGACTTGAGCAAGGAGCTAGCGGGGCGTGCAGTTGAAAAATTCAATGTGGATGGGATCGATGTAGACTCAAGAGACGAGATCCTGACTGGAATTTCTGGTATGTCGGATCTTACCTATACGTATGTTTCAGCCTATGACAATTTAGAAATTAATCATTGCCATGCGACAAAAGGCGAGGCATTACGTGGGCTTTGCAAAGTGCTGCGGATTCCGCAGCAGGCCGTCATGGCCTTTGGGGACAGCAGCAATGATGTCCAAATGCTTTGCTGGGCCGGTTGGCCCTTTGCTATGGGCAATGCCGCGCCGGAGGCTCGTCAGGCCGCGCGTTTTCGCACGGGAACCAACACACAAAGCGGCGTGGCTCAGGTTTTGGAGACCTGTTTTTTGTCATAGAGCGTGGCTTGGTCAGCGGTAGGGCATAAAAGGAACGCCGTATTTTGACGACGTCTGAGGCGCGCAAAAAGCACCAAAGATACTTTGAAGTTGGCCGGACTGAAGTATTCCTCATTGCCAGTTGTCTTGGAGATATTTACGATATTATAGGGTGTATCGCCTGTCATGAGAATATTTGTCTCCTGATCTTCATTACGCAAACGAGGCGGTTCGATCCTGCTTATCTCTACCAAGAAGAAGTCTTGTAACCATCTGGTTGCAAGACTTCTTTATTTTCTAGACGGATATATTCAGGCCCAGACATCGATTTGTTTGGAACACGTTTGGAACGGAGTGAAAATATCTATTTGGAACGGATTCAAGCAGCTGACTTTTATAAAAAGAAATAGGGCTCGTCGACTTCGAATCGACGAGTCCTATTTTATCACTTGCTTGTTAGGAGCACTAATTTTTTATTGCTTGGGGCTTTTTCTGCGCAGCCCATTTTCATTCAATCCTCGGGCTCTGATTGAGCCGGAAACACCATGTGGGCAGATGATTTCAAGCTCTTCGCCAGGCTGCAATATAAGGTTGCCTACGACTCCAATCAACTCCCTGGTGTGCTCAATTGATCAGATTCATTTTTGGCACTGAAGCGTGTAAAATTCGGTTATCCAGGCTCAATTTTTCAAACTGCATTTACTCCAAAAATTGTATGGAAGAAAGAAAAAGCCAAAATTCTC
This sequence comes from Lawsonibacter sp., assembly GCA_034927465.1. Taxonomy (GTDB): domain Bacteria; phylum Bacillota; class Clostridia; order Oscillospirales; family Oscillospiraceae; genus Lawsonibacter. The sequence continues at coordinate 1,045 of JAYFPV010000295.1, read as the reverse complement.
GAGTTTCTGTCTTTACCTGTTAGCGCGTCTTCCGCGATGGATAAGCCGCCTGTCACGGGGGTGTCACGGTTGCACCGTTTTCTCCGTTTTTAATCGTGCTTTCCAGCTTACCTGAGGCTACGGTCACGGTCTTTACGGTCTTGTCTTCAGAGTTGTTGCGCTCTGCGAGGTCCCGGCGGTCGCGACTGCCCTCCGATGCTTAGTCGCTTGAATAAGCTGGGTCAGCTTTGAGATTCACTGGAGAAGTTGAACAAGGCCATCAACTTGGAAAATTCAGATCAATCCTGGCTGGAGTATTCCGTAGTCTAAAGGCACCCGCGGGGATAGGTCAGAGTTTCTTCCACACCGTCCTCCACTTTTTTGGCGGCCTCCTTCAGCTTCATGGCGCGGAGTTCTGCTACCACGGCCTTGGCCTTCTCACGGGCTGCTTTCTTACTTCCTGAGCGCGAAATGCCTTGAGCATCTTGGCAGGACGATGGCTTAAATACTATATTATGATGGGTGCAGACGGTAGCGTTGGGCTATCATTACACACAGTCGGACGTAATATAGTCAGAGTATTTTTTATGGTATTGAGGTTCACCATGGCACCAATTGGAATAGCCGCCTTATATTTCCCGTGACCGGATGCAAGATTAGTCAACAGGGGTTTCCCCAAAGGGACGATGAATTCAGAGATCAGATCCTCATATGTTTTTCCATATTCTTCGGTACAATTGGTGCACTCGCCAATGATGATGCCGGCACAGTCTTCAAATTTTCCGGCGACCTTCAGTTGGTTGATGTATCTGTATACGGTGTTAACTGGCTCATGAGTCTCTTCCAAAAGTAAAATCTTTCCTTTTGTATTAATTTCGTACTTAGTACCAAGTGATCCGACGAACGAGGTCAGGTTCCCCCCCACCAAAGGGCCGTATACATTGCCGGGAACTCTGCCAATCATCGGCATATCGGGCGGATTGACAATCTGCCTGGGGGCCTGTGTGGTTGCCACAGCACTGATGTACTGGGCAAAGTTGTATTCCGGCGTACTGTCTCTGAAGTC
>JAYFPV010000409.1:0-11396 GCA_034927465.1 Lawsonibacter sp. | reverse complement strand
TCATTCGCCGCAAACCCTTTGGCTTCCCTGCCTCTCGACCGGTTTTTGTCCCCCGTCGTAAGGCGCTTGCTTATATTAGCAAATCATCCCTCCGTTGTCAACACTTTTTTTCGCTTTTTTCGGGGTTTTTTTAATCTCTTTCTGATCAACAACATCTGCTGGTTTAGGATGGATTCTTACCACAAGATGTGCCCTCCCCTTTGCTGTTTTTTATAAAAGTGATATACGCCGTCAGCAGGCAGGGCATTCCAAGCCCCAGTATTATATTGACCCAAGGGACCAATGTTCGGTTCCATATCTCTACCGATGGGCTGGAGAACAACGTCATTGCTAACGCCGTAGCCAACCCAAGGCCGACTGCCGCTGCCATCCACTCTTTCACCTTTGGTGCGATTGCTTTTGTCATCGTCCGGAGCGCCAGCAGGAGAATGGATGCCATCGTCAAATCCGCCAGCGTCCACAACGAGGCGATTACGCTCTCTACCCGCTGGAAGGCACCTTTTACACCTACGCTTTTTGCCAATGCAAAAAATGGGTTGTTCAGCCGCGCGGCCAATGCTGGGCCCAGGTTCCCCAAAATAATCCACTGTGACAGCGCCAGGAGGAGGCATCCCCCCACCCCCCAAAAGATTCCGTACCATCGGCCCCGATTTTTTTCTGGTTTTACCTGTCCAAGGAAAAAGGCTCCATAAATTCCCCAGCCCAAAACTCCTGCCGCAGGCAGGGCAGAACGAAGAACAGGGATTACGTCCTCTTTCCACAGGGGCAGCACCCGCGCGGGCTTGACTTGAAACATGGACAGCAGAAGTACCACCGCCCCAGTGGTCAGCAGAATTGCCAGAAAAATCTGCCCTGCGCGGGCAAATGCAGACAATTTTCCAACCCCAATCCACAGTACCATTGCAGCGATTGCCAGCAGAAAAAACCACAGCTTCCCATCACGGTATCCAGAGGACAACAGCCGCCGGGCGCTCAGCTGCAGCTGAAGAGACAGCAGTACCTCTCCCCATACCATATATATAAGGAGAATCAATGTTCCAAATACCGGACCCAACCGAGCTCGGATGGACAGCGCCAACCCCTGTTCTTCAGACAGGCGGTTCAGCAGCCATCCCGACATCAAAACGAGGGGGATCGCCGCCACCGGAGCCAACCAGGCTCCCTTTCCAGCTTCCGGCAGCGTCAGGGACGGAAACAATCCCGCAACCGGAGCCAACACCCCTACCCAAATTAGCGCCGTAAGCTGAGTATGCGAAATATAATCCTGATCCATGGTCATCCTCTCTCTCCGAACCGAACGGTCTACGGATTATCTTCGAAGCCCTACCTGAACAGTGAGCTCCGGCTCCTGACGGGCAAAATCATCGGGCCAGTCTTCCTTGAGTGCGCTCCACTGCTTCGGAGAAAGCAGCGACGCCCCAGGCCCCAAACCGATGCAATCCGCCTTCCAACTTCTCAGCTGGGCTAACGCGCCCTGAATGCGGGCGGCTTCCCGCGTTCGCACCTGCTCCCGGATCTGCTCCAGTTCCTCTTGCGTAAATTGTCGACTGTACTCCGCCAGCTGGGCCGACACCCGGCAGGTGATGGACAGTCCCTCGCCTCCCGAGCGAAACCGGCAGTGGGTGTCCGCTTCCGTGATTCGGACGACCGCCTGTTCACCCAGAACCTTTACCTCCAGCACATCCGCCGATGGTTTGCCTTCCAACAGCTCCAATCCCCGAGCCTGTTCTCCCTCCAGAAAACCAACCAAAGCGTCTCCTTTTAGAATTGCGTAGCCACCGTCAATCAAATCTGATTTGTCCTGCCCGGTACACACCAAGGCAGGGGCGTAGGAGGCTCCCAGCTCCAGCAGATCGGAATATACGTTCCCCGCCGTCCGAGACACGGCGGTTTCCCCCGTCTCTCCTTCGACCTGCAGGCTGGTCAGCCGGCCCTCCACGCCCTGATCCCCTCCAGAGGCCACCGCCACCTGGGCCGTATCACCTCGGACTACCCACAGCTGGGCTCCCAACCCCAGCTCCACATCCCGCGCAAAGTAATCAAGTACCTCTGTCACTCCCTCACGGGCCAGCTCTTCCCCCAGAAGCAACTGATCCACATAGCCAAAAAAAACATAACCGTCGCTAAGTCCCTGAAGGGCCACCGCCGCCGAACTAAGCGAGGGCCGCCGGATGGACAGCGTCAAGGCCGGCTTCTGCTCTCCTTTGAGTCCGCGAACCTGTGGACCGGTGGACACGGTGACCAGCAGCTCATGCTCCTCCCGATCCACTCCCATAGTACGTAGAAGCTCCATATCTCCCATTTCCCGGGGATAGGGAAGCCGGTCACAGCCGGACAGCAGTAGGGTAGCCGCCAGAACAATGGGCAAAACTTTCATTTCTGGTTCCTCCGGTTTTGGGTGCGCACCGCCCCAGCTCTCCATTTCATGGCGGGCAGCGGCAGGCGGAACAGACTGGGATGGCCCCGCCGCACCTGTGTCCCGGTGGTAAAGGGCGCGAGATAGGGCACGCCGAAGGTCTCCAGTCCTGCCAAATGGTAAATGAGCACGGCGCATCCGATTCCCAACCCGAACAGACCGCTTATGCTGGATAGAATTGCCAGAGCAAACCGCCACAGCCGCAGTGCGTTTCCTAAATCCTGAGACGGCTGAGTATACCCAGCTATTCCGGTGATGGCCACGGCGATCAGAACTGCCGGGGAAATGATATGGGCTTCCACCGCCGCATTCCCCACTACAAGCCCGCCCAAAATGGACACAGTGGCCCCGATGGGGCCGGGCAGACGCAGGCCCGCCTCCTGAATGACCTCGAAGGCCAGAAGCATAATCAGGACCTCGAAAATAGTGGAAAAAGGAACCTCCTGCTTGGCAGACACGATGGACAGGGCCAGCTTGACCGGGATGGCCTCCGGATGAAAGGTAACCACCGCAATATACAGCCCCGGCAGCAGCAGGGTGACCACAGCGCAGAAGTAGCGGATCAGACTGAGGGCAGAGGCTACCATCCAGTGGTAGGCCCGGTCCTGGCCCGTCTTAAAAAACTGGTCGATGCTGCCCGGAACGAGCCAACCCAGGGGAATGCCGTCTGCAAAAAGGCCCACCCGTCCCTCCAGCAGTTCCTGGCAAAACCGGTCGGGCCGCTGGGTGTACATCATAAGGGGAAATGGAGTGCGGGCGGAAGACACCAAATACTCCTCTATATTTCCTGTGGCCTCCACCCCGTCAATATCAATGGAGTCCAGCTTTTCTTCCAGGCGAGCCACCGTATCCGGGTCGGCAATGCCCTCCAGATAGACGACATCCACCGGGGTCAGAGTTTGACGGCCTACCGTGTGCTCCTTCACCTTCAGTTCCGGCGCCCGGAGGCGGCGCCGGACCAGCGAGGTATTTGTACGCACGCTCTCCACAAAGGAGTCTCTGGCCCCTTTCAGCGCTGGCTCGTTTTCCGGCTCTCCCACAGCGCGCTTTTCTTCCGTCGGCACGGGGATCGTAAGGGCATCAGCCCGACCCGGGAAAAAAAGTGCACAACTCCCGTCGATGATGGCCAGCACCACGGGATCCAGCTCGGTCTGCCGCTTCGCGTCCTGAGCATAAAGGGCTCCCGTTTCTATTAAAGAAAAAATCTGTCCCTCCGGCACTGAGGAGAGCATGGGGTCTTGGGCCAGAGGCCGCAAGACATAGTCATTCAAGCGCTCCGTCTTGGCCATCCCCGCGATGTAGCACACCGTTACCGTGCGGCTGGAATCCCCATGTAGACATACCTGGCGCTTGCTGAAATCGTCACAGTTCTGAAATACTGCCTCCAAATTTTCCAGGGAGAGGGGTAGCGGAATACGGGGCTCCCGGCGGGGATGCGGACCGTCCGCTCTGATTTCGTTCGGCATGACAACTCCCTCCTTCCGGTATAGTGTTTCATTGCCCGGTCAATTTATACTAAGACAACAAGGCTTCCTTATAAAAACGGGAGGGGCGGCAAATGCCGTCCCTCCCGTATGTCTGCTTTCCGCATCAGGTTCGTTAACGCCGGATATCGTAGTTGGCACTCATTAGATTGCGGATGCTCTCCACATCGTCGGTAATGTTGCCGTCGCCGTGGATGGTATGCTTAATGGCACTGCTGGCCACCGCAAAATTGACCATATCCATCGGCGTATATCGGTTCATCATGGCGTAGATCAGTCCGCTGGCAAAGGCATCGCCGCCGCCTACCCGGTCCAGCACGTTGAAGGTAAACAGCCTGCTCTCGAAGGTGCGGCCCTCGTACCACAAAAAAGCCTTCAGGCTGTTCTCGCTTCCGCTGTGAACATACCGCACATGCCGCGCAATGCACTTCAGGTTGGGATACCGGTCCAAAAACGCCCGGAAAATCTGATCCTGCTGCTCGCAGCTGGGCTGCATGGGGACGCCGTCCTTCCAATCCCCCTTGCTGTGGTCGGCCTCGTCCCGCCAAAGGTGGTAGGGTTCAATACCAAACAGCACGTCCACATAGGGCAGGCACTGGGTGCAGAAATCCCTGGCTTTCTCCCAGCTCCACAGAGTGCTTCGGAAATTGCCGTCAAAGCTGATAGTCATCCCCTTGGCCCGGGCTGTTTTCAGGCTGTCCAGCACCAGATCGGCGCATCCGGTGGAAAGGGCCGGCGTAATCCCGCTGAGGTGCAGCCAGTCAAATCCCTCCAGCAGGGCATCCAGATCCACCCGATTGAAGTCATATTCGGTGAAGGCGCTGTGCGTTCGGTCATAGGTGACCTTGCTGGGTCGGATGCCGTAGCCCGTTTCCAGATAGTAGGTTCCCAGGCGGTGGGAGGGCGTCTCCTCCGGCGTACTCAAAATGACAGGAGTACAGTGGACGTCGTTGCTGCGCAGCATCCTCACCGCGCTTTTTCCCAGGCTGTTGTTTGGAACCACACTAAAAAATGTGCTGTCAATTCCCAAATTGGCCAGGGCCAGGGCAATGTTGGCCTCACTGCCGCCATAGCTGGCTTCAAACTCCGTGGCCATGCGAATCTTCGCATAGTCCGGCGGCGTAAGCCGCAGCATAATTTCTCCAATGGTAATGAACTTCGGGAAACTAACCAGATTTTGAAGCAGCGGATTAAAGTGCTCCATATTCTCTCCTCCTTGAACCAGGATGAACCAGGGCTGGGATCATTCCCTTTGTCAAGTTCCCGTTCAGTTTATCACAAAAAGAGTCTGGCGTAAACTCCCGGCCAGAAAGCGACCCCACGAGTTCCGGACTATCCGCAGCGCTCCTTCTCCGTTGTCCGTTTCTTCTCCGCTATCCGTTCCTTGTTCGCGCCGGCACCGGCGACCTCCCGCTCCGGCTCAGCCTCCTTCCGTCTGGCTCTGGCTTTACTCGCCTCACAAATTGGGATGGGGGCCATGGCCAGCAAAAAGACGGTCATCCACTGGCTGAAGTCCATATCCACAACCGAGAACACCCCCCGCAAGGTCGGAAAAATCAGCACCGACAGCTGGAGCGCCATCCCCACTAGGAAAGCCTTATTCATAGCAGAATTGGACAGCACGCCCTGAGAAAACAGGGAGCGATCCTCACTGCGCACGTTGAAAGCGTGGAACAGCTGACATAAGGTCAGGGTGGCAAAGGCCATGGTGTTGGCCACCGCTCCCTCCTGACCGGGAGACGCCAGCCGGGTAAACCCCAAAAAGTAGGCCGTCAGAGTCAGGCCGCCCACCATCAGACCCTGCCAAGCCAGCCGGAACGAAAATCTTCGATCAAACAGCCCCGCACGGGCATCGCGGGGCCGCGCTTCCATCACGCCCTCCTCCACTGGCTCCACCCCCAAGGCCAAGGCAGGAAGCGAGTCCGTCACCAGGTTAAGCCACAGCAACTGCACCGGGATCAACGGCATCTGCCCAAAATCGAACAGGGTGGCGACAAAAATAGTCACAATTTCTCCGATGTTACAGGAAAGTAAGTAGTGAATTGCCTTCTTAATGTTGGAATAGATCCCGCGTCCCTCTTCAATTGCCGAGACGATGGTGGAAAAGTTGTCATCAGTCAGAATCATGTGGGCGGCTCCCTTGGCAACGTCGGTGCCCGCCAACCCCATGGCACAACCGATGTCGGCGGCCTTCAGTGCTGGGGCGTCGTTTACCCCGTCCCCTGTCATGGCCACCACATGCCCCCGCTTCTGCCAGGCTTTGACAATGCGCATCTTGTGCTCCGGCGACACCCGGGCAAAAACGGCAAACTTCTCAATGTCCTCCTCCAGTACCTCCTGTGGCATAAAATCCAGCTCCGGTCCAGTCACTGTAAGGTCTCCTGGCCGCACAATGTCCAGTTCCCGGGCCACCGCGGCCGCCGTAGCCCGGTGGTCGCCGGTGATCATTACCGGGCGTACGCCTGCCAGGTGGCACTGATGTACCGCCGCTCTCACCTCGGGTCTGGGCGGGTCCATTAGGCCAAACAGTCCCAAAAAGGTCAGGCCGCTCTCCACCGCGCCTGGTTCTAGCTCCGTTGGCAGAATGGGCATCTCCTTTCGGGCCGCGGCAATCACCCGCAGAGCCCTTCGGGCCATGGCCTCGTTGGCCTCCATTGCCTGCCGTCGCTCTCCCAGCGTCATGGGGCCGCCCGGAACTGCGGTGCATTGTTCCAGCAACACATCGGGTGCCCCCTTGACAAACACGGTCCACCCTCCTTCCGCTCCGGGATGGATGGTAGACATGAGCTTTCGCCCGGAGTCAAAGGGGATATCCGCGCTTCTTGGCTGCTCCTTGACCAGCTTGTTCTGATCCACGCCCTCCCGGGCAGCAGCCACCACCAGCGCCGCTTCGGTGGGATCTCCCACAGCTGTTGGTGCGCCTGCGCGCCATTCCAACCGCGCATCAGAACACAGACAGCCCGCCAGAAGCGCATCTCTCCGGTGCCCCCCTCTTGGAATCCATAGCTCCTGAACCGTCATTTTATTTTGGGTCAGAGTCCCCGTCTTGTCCGAGCAGATAACCGAGGCGCAGCCCAGCGTTTCCACCGCAGGCAGCTTTTTAACGATGGCCCCCCTTGCGGCCATCCGCTGCACCCCCAGCGCCAGGACAATGGTGACGATGGCGGGCAGCCCCTCCGGAATGGCGGCCACCGCCAACGAGACGGCGGTGAGGAACATATCCAGCATGTTTTTCCCCTGGATCAGTCCTACGCCAAACATCACGGCACACACTGACAGGCACAAGAAGGACAGAGATTTGGAAATCTCGGCCATCTTTTGCTGAAGGGGGGTGTCGGCATCGCGCCCCTCCAAAAGAAGTCCGGCGATGTGCCCCATTTGAGTGTTCATCCCGGTGGCCACCACCAGCGCAGTGCCCCGTCCGGCCGTCACCAAAGTGCCGGATATCAGCATGTTGGTTCGATCCCCCAAAGGCGTATCCTCGGACAGCTCATCCCGTGGTGCTTTCTCCACCGGAAGGGACTCTCCCGTCATGGCCGACTCGTCGGTTTGCAGACGGCTGCACTCCAAAATGCGGGCGTCTGCAGGAATCAGATCCCCCGCCTCCAGCAAAATCACGTCTCCGGGTACCAGGGCGGCTGCTGGGATCTTTTTCGCTGCGCCCTCTCTTAGCGCATGGGCCATGGGTGAAGTCATGCGCCGCAGCTCTTCCAGCGCCTGTTGCGCGTGATCTTCCTGGGTGATGGAAATCACCCCGTTGACGATGACAATGATAAAAATGATTGCCCCGTCCAGCCAGTCCTCGCCGCCGCTGGCCGCCAGAGACAGCGCCGCCGCCGCCATCAGCACCAAAATCATGGGATCCCTCAGCTGGTTCAGAACCCGAACCAGCATGGAAGGCCGCTTTGGAGGATCCAGCTCGTTTGGGCCAATTTTTTTCAGCCGCTGTGCCGCCTCTCGATCCGACAGGCCTCCGGGGTGGCTGTCCAGTTCCTTTAAAATGAGGGAGACCGGCCTGCTGTGCCACTCGCCCATACGATCACGCTCCTTACGATATGGGGGCGGCACGGGGCCGCCCGACCGGTTTGTCCTACCAGTATAGAGCATGGCCTGTCCGGTTTTTTGGGGAATCCTGGGGAGGAGAAAAAAAGAGCCAGGCCTGTCGGCCAGGCCTGGCTCGTCATGCCGGAGAACGTTTCTTGTCGGCGGCGTTCGCCGCCGGAACCTTATTGCCGATTTTTCTCCATAAATTCCAAGAAATCTATTGCGATGGGGGGCAAGAATGCATCCTTCCGGTGGTAGAGGTAAATGGTCCGCACCACATTCTCGTCGTCAATTTGGTAAAAGTACTGCCGGTTGGTGGGTTTCACATGGTCCAGCACCCCCGCCCGAATAAACGTAATGCCGTGGCCGTTGGCCGCCACATGGTAAGAGGTAAGCATTTGATCCAGATACATACTGACCTTTGGCTTAAATCCCGCATTTCGGCACATGGCCAAGGCCCGGCGGTAAATATCGTTGCCTTTTTTCAGCAGGAGGAACTCCTCCTCCTGAAACTCTCCCAGCGAAACGCGAGGGCGGTCCGGCCCCAATCCGCTGCCCGACCGCACCTGTTCAAAGGTCAGGCGTTTGTCCTTCAGCCGTTCGTTGACCGCCAGATCGGCCGGAACCGCCAGAATCAATTCCTCCTGCCCCCACACGCGGCTGGTAAACAATCCAGGGTCCAGCGTGTCCACATCCAGCACAAAATCCACCACTCCAGACTGGAGACACTGGGTCAGATCCCCGGTATTCCCCTCCAGTAAGCTGACCGTATAGCCGGGAAACCGCCGTTGAAAGTCAAGCGCCAGTTCGGGCAGGACATACGAACAGAAATAGGCCGCCCCGCCCACTGTGATTATCCCCTCTCTGCAGTCAGACAGCTGGCTGATCCGGGCGCGCAGATCCTCCTCCACCGCCATGACCTGCTCGGTGGCCTCAATGTAACACTTGCCAACCGGAGTCAGCTGGATGGGACTGGTACTCCGGTCGAAAAGAGCGGCCCCTACCCGCTCCTCCACCTTCTTTACCTTGCTGCTTAGCGCCGGCTGGGAGATAAACAGTTTCTGGGCTGCTCTGGAAAAGCTGTGCTCCTGGTAGACGGCATAGACATATTCCCGGTCCCTCAGCACAAGGAACACCTCCTAATCGTTTTTCTCCCCTTATTGTACTTCAAAAACACGCGCTGGGGCAATAAAAAATTCCGTTCCATAATACCATAGCTACAAGCCCTCATACGGATGTTATAATCTTATATCATTTTCTGTATTTGCTTTTTTCCCCCGATCCCGATACAATTAACCCATCAAACAGCAACTATTCCATCTGTATCGGAGGCTCTTTATGGATACAATCACTTCGAAATTCGCCAAGCTTGGCGTAGACAACGCCCCGGGGCAGGAGGGTTTGCAAAAGCAGGAGACCCTTCCCATCGTGGGCGAACCAATTCCCGGCACACCTTTGGATTTTTCCCACGGCGACGTAGATGCCCACAAACCCATCCCAGGCAGTCTGGAGACCTTTGTCGAAGGCTATGTGGTTGGCGGCGGCCACCAGGCTTACACCGAGTACCGCGGCAAAGGCACCATTCGCCAGTACCTGGCTCAAAAGCTCGCGGAGTTCAGCGGTGCCCCTGTCAATCCGGATACCGAAGTCATCCTCACGCCGGGCACGCAGGGCGCTCTGTTCCTGGCTATTGGCTCCCTCATTGGCCGGGGGGACAAAGTAGCGATCATCGAGCCCGACTATTTTGCCAACCGCAAATTGGTGGAGTTCTTTGACGGGGAGCTGGTTCCCGTTCCCATCCGCTGGAAGGACGTGGAGCATTACTCCGGCCTGGATTTGGCGGCCCTGGAGCGGGCCTTCCAAAGCGGGGTAAAGCTGTTCCTGTACTCCAATCCCAACAATCCCACCGGTGTCATCTATTCCCCGGAAGAAGTATGCGCCATCGGCCGGCTGGCCAAACAGTATGGTGTGGCCGTCATCGCCGACGAGCTGTATTCCCGCCAACTCTTTGACAAAAAGCTTCCCTATACCCACCTCCGGGCCCTCGCGGAAAAGCCCGACACGCTCATCACCATCATCGGACCCTCGAAAACGGAATCCCTCAGCGGCTTCCGTCTGGGCGTGGCGTACGGCTCCGCTGACATCATCACCCGCATGGAGAAGCTGCAGGCCATTGTCTCCCTACGCACCGCCGGCTATTGCCAGAGCACCTATCTCAACTGGTTTTCAGAGCCCGAAGGCTGGATGGAGGCCCGTATCGCGGAACACAAGGCCATTCGGGACGATCTGCTGGGGGTCATTTCTAAATACCCCGGCTGCTGGGCCCGCCCCACCGAAGGCGGCAGCTATCTCTTCCTCCAGCTGCCCCCGCTGAAGGTCACCCTAGGCCAGTTTGTCAAGCTATGCCGCATTCAGGCCGCCGTCACTGTCACCCCCGGCACTGAATTTGGTCCCCAGTTCACCGACTGCGTCCGGCTGAACTTCTCCCAGGATCACAAGTCTGCCGTGGAGGCGGTGGACCGCATCTGCCAGATGGCGCAGCGCTACAAGGCCTGAACACGCAGCTTCCCTTTCGTCGATTCCCCATGGGTCGGCACAAAAACGCCACTCTACCCCATTTAAACACTTATAAGGAGGATTTTACGATGTCGAAACACGTTGGTTTCCTTGGCTGCGGCAAAATCGGCAAAACCATGCTGCACCACCTCCTGGATCAGGGGGAGCACACCGTTTCCTTTGTTCAGGATATCTTCTTCCAGCCCGAAGCCGGCATGACCTTCCCCGTGGTTTCAGAGCAGAATCCCGCGCTGCTCGCCCAGACCGATCTGGTAGTGGAGTGCGCCACCGCCGATGTGCTTAAAGCCAACTTCGATGGAATTCTCGCCCGCTGTGACCTGATGATGTTCTCGGTGACTGCGTTTTCCGACGCCCATTTTGAGGCCCACGCCAAAGAAGTTATTGCCGCAACCGGGCACAAGGTCTATCTGCCCCATGGCGCCATTCTGGGCGTAGACGGCATTTTCGATGGACGTAAGCTCATCGACTCTGTCTCCATCGTCACCACCAAAAACCCGCCCAGCCTGGGCCGTACTGACACGGTGCGTACCGTGGTCTATGAGGGGCCCACCCGCGAGGCTTGCCAGCTCTATCCCCGGAACGTCAATGTCCACGCCACCATTGCCCTGGCCAGTTTGGGGTTTGACAAAACCCGTTCCATGATCATTTCCGATCCTTCCGTCAACACCAACGCCCACAAGATTGTCATTGACGGCGAGGGGATTCACTTTGAGCTGGACATCAGCAGCTTCACCACCGGCGGCGTCACAGGCAAATATACCCCCTTCTCCGCCTGTGGCTCTCTGGACCGGGTGCTACAGAGCAACATTGATTTTCCCTTCCGCTTTATGTAAAAGGAGCGATTTCGTTACCCGCGCAGTGAGTGGTGGGGGGGG
>JAYFPV010000417.1:0-4213 GCA_034927465.1 Lawsonibacter sp. | reverse complement strand
ATGGCCATCTATTCCATGGTGAAGAACAACACCTTTAATGGAATGCGGCTACCCTCCATTCTGCTGCGTAAGCAGGATGGCAGCATCCAGATGATTCGAACGTTTGGATACCAAGACTTTAAGAGGCGGCTCTCGTAGCCGAGCGGCGCATGTGAGGATCATTCTACAGAAAAAAACGGAACACAGGAAGCTGTGTGCCGTTTTGACTAAGAATAGGACCCTTCTTCCCGCTTAGTTCGTTCCACTTTAAGCGACAACGGAAACAGGGCCCGGCATCGGATGGATGCCGGGCCCTTCGGTCATTACAGAATGATGCAGATCAATCCGCCGGAGCCCTCGTTGATGATGCGCTGAAGCGTCTCTCTCAGCTTCAATCTGGCATCCTCCGGCATCCGCTTCAGCTTAGCATTCAAATCCTCGTTTACCAGCTCGTGGAGGGATTTTCCAAAGATATTGGCCTCCCAGATTTTGCTGGAGTCCCCCTCATATTCCTGAAGCAGGTAGTTGATCATATCCTCACTTTGCTTCTCTCCACCGACAATGGGGGACACTTCTGTCTCGATATCCGCCCGAATCATATGGATGGATGGGGCGCTGGCCCTCAGACGAACTCCATACCGTCCCCCCTGCTTCATAATTTCCGGCTCCTCCAACACCAGAGAGTCAATGGAGGGAACAACAATTCCATAGCCGGTCTCCTCCACCTCTTTCAGCGCGTCGGCAACCTTATCGTACGAGGCTTTCACCTCAGCCAATTTTGTGAGCAGAGACATCAGATCCCCGTCATCTTCGATCTGGAAGCCGGACTGTTGGGACAAGGTATCATAGAAGAGTGTGCGCGGCAGGTCGAGCTTTGCTACAGAAAGACCGGTTCCCAACTGGACGGACGTAATCCGGGCCTCACTGACCATTTCACAGGACTGGAAGGCAGATACGGCCTGTTCCACGTCCCGGATCCGATGAAGTTGTCCCGTGCTCTCACGGATGGCAGCGTAAAGGGCCGCCTTAATCGGATGCTCCTGGGGGAGGGCATCGACCCAGGGCGGAAGGAACAAATCCAATTCTTTTAAGGGGAATTCATACAGCACACTTTTCAGCAGATCATTGATCTGCTCCCGGTTCAGTTCCAGACAGTTGGCCGTGATGCAGGTCACGTCATGACGCTGGGCAATGTCGGCCCGGATCGCCTGGGCCCGCTCAGAATTTGGATATGCCGAGTTGAGGAGTACCACAAAGGGCTTTCCAAGTTCCTTCAATTCCGAAATGACTCGTTCCTCCGGCTCCACATAATCTTCCCGTGGGATGTCGGTAATGGTGCCGTCAGTGGTGATGACAATGCCAATGGTCGAGTGATCCGAAATGACTTTCCGGGTTCCAATTTCTGCTGCTTCCGCCATGGGAATTTCATAGTCGAACCAAGGAGTGGTGACCATTCGCTCGGTGTCCCCCTCCGTCTGTCCCACCGCTCCGCTGACCATATAGCCAACGCAGTCGATCAGCCGAACCTGGAAGGAAGCTCCCCCGTCCACTGCCACTGTAACCGCATCTTCCGGAACAAATTTTGGTTCCGAAGTCATAATGGTTCGGCCGGAGCCGCTCTGCGGCAACTCGTCCCTGGCCCGCTCACGGCGGTACACGTTGTCGATGCTGGGAATTACCAGAGTCTCCATAAAACGCTTGATAAATGTGGATTTTCCTGTACGGACCGGCCCCACGACGCCGATGTAGATGTCGCCCTCGGTCCGGAGCGCGATATCTTCGTAGATTTTGCGGTCTTCCACTGCGATTCCTCCTTCGGCCTCTTTGGTCAGCCGGTAGTTTCCCTACAATGTATGAGGATAAGCCCTGGAATATAACAGGCGAAAAGAATAAAGTTCCTGCTGGCTGCACAGAAATCAATTTTTACCAAGGAACAAGGTCCAGCCAGATTGTATGACAAAAAATGAGTTGAACTGTTGATTTCTGTAACGTTTCGTGTTTTGTCCTGTTAACAAGCGTTACCAACTAGGAGTGTGATAGGGATGAGCACTCGGAAAATAAATCTCAACACCGCAGAATGGAGTGCCCATGGAACGTCTTTGCGGAAACTCCTCTCAACACAGGACGCGAAGTGACGCAGTAATTGGAGAAACGCACGGGCTGGAACCGCATCACAACGCTGACGCTACTCCGCCGCATGGAAGCACAGGGCGCAGTTGTCAGCGATACCGAGGGCAGCATGAAATCGTTTCGTCCCCTCGTTTTCCGGCAGGATGCGACCTTACAGAAACCAGAAAATTTCCTTGGCTGGGCCTACCGGTAATGAAACAGGAAACGGCATGACCGAAGCCATGCCATCCCTGGAACATAAAATTTTGTTTTATGACTCCTGCCCGTTTGGAGCCGGGCCTTGTTTTCGTCGTTTCATGTAGGGGGTTCCTGCTATTATCATCGAATTCTTGGAATCAGCAGCATCTTTTCCTCCGGCAATTCTTCCTGTTCCAGCTCGTTTGCCTGTAGAATCTGCTCTTTGGTCGTCCCATAGGCTTTTGCAATCTCCCAGATACCTTCTCCGGGGGCGGCCAGACGCAGGACAATAGACGGACGTGGGCCATCTTCACTGGCTCTTGCCTCGCCCAGTCTGCCTCCCTTTACCGAAGCGACCGAATACGGGCAAATGGTCAGATAGTAAAATTCAACGGTAAAGCGCGCCTCGATCCCTCCCGCTGCGGCAGTTGCAAAGAGATCATCCGGACAGCGGCTGACACAGCTGCATTGATATCCGGCAGGACAGTCAATTCGGGTAGAAACCGGCACGGTCTTGCGCACACACTGCACCAGATCATGTTCATCCAAATACAGTACCGTCAGCCAGCATTCCACGGAAAGCACCATCTGCTCCCCGTCCCTGTTCTGGTTCATCTGGCCAAGTGCAATCCGGCTGTCGATCACGCTGCGTACCATTTCCCCGGTTTCCAGCAGCTCCCGAGCACCTTGGGGCCGCACACACTGCTCTCCCAGGCGGCACAGGGTCTGGGCTTCCCCATCTACCTCCGTCTTCCGTGCAGTGCTGTACAGATCCTGGAGCAGCGTCACCGCCCGGCGGCAGCGAACCTGGACCTGTGCCAGAAATTCCATGCTGACTTCAATACTGCGGCTGTCCGCCGGATCCGGATTATATTGCAGGTCGGTGAGTTCCACCGAAACCTGTCCGTCTCCGCCTTCCTCTGCCCCCGGAGCCTCCAGAATCTGAGAAAACGGAAGGGATTCACGGCTGGAAGACAGACTTCCGTTCTGCTCCTGCAGGAGCAGATGCAGTCCAACTGTCCCTTTTATAATCAGCTTGCTGCCAATCAGCTTATGTTCCGTACAGTAGGGCTCCGCGCGCATGGCCAATATCTGGGGGGCCTCTCCCTGCCCTGCCGGAAGCTTGACCTGCTCAGAAAATGTAAAGGGTTTTTCCTGTACAGATAAAAGTTGATAGGTCTCTCCGTTGAACTGACGCTGACAAATTGCATTTGTTTCCTCATTTAAGACACCACGGCAGATTGGGCGCTCCACAGGCTGACAAGCGGTGATGTCAACGGCCAAATCAACCCGCAGCAGCACCTTCCTGGGGTTCAGGGCCCGCGCTTCCGCACGGCGCAGCCGCGGGCTGGCCAGAACGGTGCCTCGTTCCGTCAAATTTGGGGCATCAACTTGGCAGGTAAAGGGAATTCCAACCTCCATTTTGCGAAGTTCGGAGGAGTTTTCGGGCTGGTACAGGATTGAGGCCCGTACCATGCCCGAGACCACTGCTGTCCTCTCTTTTGCCTGCTTACTGCTGAGTGTTGCCTGGCCGGACACATCCACAATGCGTAAAATATCCGGGCAAGCATCGGGGACGATGCTCTCCAGGGTTTCCTCCTGGCACACGGTCATGTTCGCCACCGTCTCGTAGTAATTCATTGTATTTCGATCAAATTCCAGTTCCATGGTCATTGTCCTCTCCCTTATCATGGTGTCAGGCCGGCAGGATGCGGGCCCCGGCTTTGTGACACTATATGTTTGGGGAGCAAAATGTATAACCTTATCCTTACTTCAGACCAAAAATTTTGCGCAGCAGGCCCCGCAGGCACTTGGGGGAACGTACCACCACGATACCCATGAAAACGCCTCCCCTCCCTCATAGACTGACCGTTACCGGCTATCACAGTATATGGCCGAAAACGATAATTTGACACAAAAAAGAGAC
>JAYFPV010000474.1:0-15913 GCA_034927465.1 Lawsonibacter sp. | reverse complement strand
TCATTCGCCGCAAACCCTTTGGCTTCCCTGCCTCTCGACCGGTTTTTGTCCCCCGTCGTAAGGCGCTTGCTTATATTAGCAAATCATCCCTCCGTTGTCAACACTTTTTTTCGCTTTTTTCGGGGTTTTTTTAATCTCTTTAGGCTTTCCCTTTCTCTGATGCTCCAGAGTCCTTCTTTGGCGGACATCTATTCTGGGAAAACCCCCTTGCAGAAAGACACCAGTTGTGATAATCTGATATCAGTCTGTTGGATTCTTTCTTTTAATAGGAGGCAAGCCCCATGCCCATTAAAATTCCGGATTCACTTCCGGCCCGCGCTACCTTAGAAGGAGAAAATATCTTTGTCATGACGGAATACCGGGCGATCCACCAGGACATGCGCCCGCTGAATTTATTGATTCTCAACCTAATGCCGACGAAGATTGTCACCGAGACACAGCTGCTGCGCAAGCTGTCCAATTCCCCGCTTCAGGTGGCGGTTGAGCTGCTTCATACCTCCAGCCATACCTCGCAGAACACGGACGCGGACCACCTGTCTTCATTTTATACCACCTTTGAGCAGATCAGAAACCGAAAATTTGACGGTATGATTATTACCGGAGCACCGGTGGAAAATCTGGACTTTACCGACGTGGACTATTGGGACGAGCTTTGCGAAATCATGGATTGGTCACGCACACACGTCCACTCCACGCTTCATATTTGCTGGGGGGCTCAGGCCGGATTGTTTTACCACTATGGAATCCCCAAATACTCTCTGCCCAAAAAGCTGTCCGGGGTTTTCACCCATACAATTGTCAAAAAGCAGTCTCCGCTGTTCCGTGGCTTTGATGATGAGTTCTATATTCCCCACTCCCGTTATACTGCCAACCGAATGGAGGACATCCTAGCCCGGCCCGAGCTTGAGCTGCTCGCGATCTCCAAGGAGGCCGGAGTCTTTGCTGTAAAGAGCCAGGATAACCGCCGCTTTTTCATTACGGGACATCCGGAATACGATCCGGATACTCTGTCCAACGAGTATTTCCGAGACAAAAATAAGGGATTGAACATTGATGTCCCGGCTCACTACTATCCGAACGACGATCCCTATCAGGCTCCCGTGGTCCGCTGGCGTTCCGCGGGCCAGCTGTTCTACACTAACTGGCTCAATTATTATGTTTACCAGACCACGCCTTATGCCCCGATTGAAATCGGCGGAGAGCTGCCCAACCCGAACATCGTGTGAGCTCGTTTACCCTTTTGGATCTCTCCTTCCCCTGCTCATTAAAATTCCTCCCGTTTCATGTTCAGGGAAAGAACGGTACCTTCCGAAGTATACTCTTGACGGAATTTGAGAAATTTATTCCATGTCCAGAATAAAAAATATACATGGCAGAACGGGTTGGGAGCAATGCTCCCAACCCGTTCTCTGTTTTAATTAAAAATATTTTACAGTCAACATTGTGTTAAGCGGATTTTTTACGCCTGCATCTTCCTTAATTAAGTAAAGGACGGATACTGACACATAAATCCCGAATATTTTTAACAAGCCACTTTATTTTGACGGCCTTCTACGCGACGCACTCTCACAGTGTCAAGGCCCGATACAGCATCACAGCCATTTGTGCTCTGGTCAGCGAGGCCTTTGGATTCAAATTTCCGGCATTGTCGCCGGAAAGAATATCCAGCCTGACCAGCGCGCCAACCGCCTCCACCGCATAAGAAGATACCTGACCTCGGTCGGAAAAGAGCGCCAGATCCCCCTGAGTTCCGGCAGAGGCAAGGTTTTCCATCTGCAGGTAGCGGTATAGAATCACCGCTGCCTCCTGCCGAGTAATCACAGTCTCCGGATGAAACAACCCGTTTGCATCTCCCGACACGATTCCCAAGGCCTTCGCCGCCGTGACAGCAGACGCATAATAGCTGCTCTGCGCCACATCGGAAAAGCCCGTTCCGCCTTGAGTCGAACTGCCAAATGCACGGCTGAGCATCAACACAAAATCTCCGCGGCGGATTCCTGCCGATGGGGTATAGGTCCCCGCTCCTGTCCCGGCCACGATTCCATAGTGGTACAGAAAATCAACCGCCGGTACCGCCCACTTCTGTCCGCTCAGATCCGAAAAGTACGCTGACGTGCCGGTAGGTGTCACCTGAATCCGAACCGTATTGGTGCAAGATTTTCCATTCCGATCTTCTCCGGAAAATGACAGGTACACCGAGCCGCTGTATCCCGCCTTCGGGACAAACGAAAGTGTCGACAAGGATGGGGTTCCGGACAAATAATAAAATTTTTGCGCGTCAAACGCTTCATAGTTATTGGGGGCGGTAAAATTGTAGCACAGGCGGCCCGAGGATGCGTCCGGGGCCGCGATCTGCACACGGTACAGCGTTCCGGACAAAGATTGACTGCAGGCAGCGGAAAAGTCTGCTGCCTGAAACAAAACGGCTTGGCCCGCAGTGCTGTAGCTGACGTTTGAGACCCGGGCGGTGTTCACCGACACCGTGATTGTTCCGCTGAAGCTGGTCCCCTTGGTATCATATCCGGTGTATTCCATGGAGACCGTGCCAGTAAAGCCCGCATCCGGGATGAAGCTGACATCCTCCAACAGGCGGCTTGACCCGGTCCGGTAATAGGAGGTCCCAGACGTCACCTTCGTGCTGTCGTCATAATATAAGACACCCCGGGAGGAGGACGGCAGGGTAAACCGAACATAATTCAGCTGATACCCTGTCTCGTCATAGCTGGCATCCGAAAAATCCGAGGTATCGAAGTACAGTCGCTTCCCGGATGCCCCCGTGTAGGAAATTGTGGAATCGGAGCTTCCGCTGCCGGTCACCTTAATCTGAATGGTTCCGCTGAAGCTGGTCCCCTTGGTGTCATAGCCGGTGTACCCGATGGAAACGGTGCCGGTAAAATTCTTGTCGGGGATGAAGCTGACATCCTCCAGCAGGCGGCTTGACCCGGTCCGGTAATAGGAGTTCCCGGACGTCACTTTCGTGCTGCCATTGTAGTACAAGATACCTCGAGACTCAGACGGCAGAGTAAACCGGACATAATTCAGCTGATACCGAGTTGCGTCATAACTGGCATCCGAAAAATCGGAGGGATTGAAGTACAGTCGCTTTCCGGATGTCCCCGTGTAGGAAATGGCCGAACTGGAGTCTGCGTTGTGGGAAACTGTAATGAGCAGTTCCCCACTGTACACATTGCCGGCCGTATCGCACCCGTTGTAAAACAGAGTGAACGTCCCTGTATACCCTTCTGCCGGTACGAACGCAACCTGATCCAGCGCCGGGCCTGTGGTGCGGTAATACGACTGCTGTTCGTCAACTTCGTTCTCATAAAGATCAGAACCGGTATAATTATAATACAGCGTTCCGTATCGTGCAGCCGGAAGTTCAAACGTGACGTATCCAACCGCCCTGCCATTAAGTGTTTGGCTGTAAGCCGAGAAATCGTCCGCTAAAAAATGAATTGCCTCACCATTTTGCGATGTATAAGTCAATTTCTGTATCTCGTCCACTGTAACCGCAATTTCACCCACATAAGACTGTCCGGAGACGGACCAGCCGGTATACTGAATGGTGGCTGTGCCGGAAAACCCGCTCTTCGGAACAAACGTAATGTTGCTTAAAGAATCGGCTGTTCCGGTGCTGTAGTAATACTTTTGAGAAGCGGCCACACCAACGCCTGGGTCGGATTCCGAACGATAGCCATAATACAAAGTCCCCTCCGCTGTGGGTACCATCAGATTGGTCACATAATTTAGGCTGGAGCCGACCAAATCCTGGCCGTTCTCATTTAGCTGGCTACGCAGTCCGCTCAGGGCCAAGGTTCCGCCGTCCAGATCTGCATTTATTGATTTCGCGGCGTTTGGGGCCACAGTTACCACACAGTCAGCCGAATAGGTGCTGTTGGAACTATAACAGGTGATGGTGGCAGTTCCCACCGCCACGCTGGTTACCAAGCCGGCCGCACTGACCCATGCAATCGAGGAGTCACTGCTTTTCCACAGCCACTGGCTGACACTGACCGCGTTGCCGTATGCCGCTTTGCCCAAGGCCGCACTGTTGGAAACCAACAAGTCCAAGGTAGACGGAGTCAGCACCACACCGGATACCGTAACCACACAGGTGGCGTTTTTCCCGCCTGCACTGGCCGTGACAACGGCCGTCCCAGGCCCAACAGCAGTCACTTCGCCATTGCTGGAAACAGCGGCCACTGCGTTGTCGCTGCTGGTCCAGGTAATCGTACTGCCTGCCGCCTCGTCCGGCGCAAGGGATGCATACAGGGTTTCTGCCCCACCACCGGTCAGGGTCAGTGTGGCACGATCCAGAGCAATCTGCTCAACTGCTGCGCTCCCGTCCTCCGCCCGTGCGGGAACGGGGAGCAGCGCCAAAAGGAGGCAACATGCCAGCCAGATTGATCCGATTTTTTTCATTCGCTGATTCATAGACACCTCCCATCAATTTTCTCTGGCATCCCAGCTACTTGGAATGACAACCGAGGCCACCCCGTCCACAATTTTTATCTGAATGTACAAAGATGGTTTCCGAACATTGCCCCCAGAATCGCACAGCTGCGTGTTAAACGTAATCGTCGCGCCGCTTGATACTCCGCTTAAATCAAAGGTAAGCGCCTGGCACGCGGTGTAGGCAGATCCGGACGTTGTGTCATATACCGGCGTGATTGTGCTGGAAATGGCAGAGATCACATTCAAGACGCTGATTGCCTCGCCCTGGGTGCTTCCGATTCCAACGGCGGCCACTGGACGAATGCTTTGCTCAACGGAGCCCTGGTCCTGCTCTTTGAAATACAGCGGTTCGTCAAACTGAATGAACAGGGTCCCTACAAAATTTCCACTGGGGGAGATACTTCCGTCCAGCGAGGTCAAAACAACCTTCGGTGCCTGCGTGTCAAGCTGCTGCACCGGATAAATGGCACGGAAAGAATCATTGGAGCCCTGTGCGCTCTTTCCTACTGCCAGAAAACAATACCACACATCTTTGCTCATCTCGGCGCTGCAGTTGACCGTCGTCGAAGACCCACCCAGTACCGGAACTGAGCCGCGCTTTACAATCATACCGGCATCCGGAGTACGCGTGCGGATGTATTCCGCCATTGCCTCTTTAGCCGCCTGTGATGCGTACTGATCAAATAGGGAACCCTGTCCGTTATAGTCCGTGGCCATAGCCCGCAAACAGTTAAAGCTTGACGCAGATTCGCCGATCCCCTCCAAATATTCTGTGACTTCCGCCTGCTGGCTCGCACTTACACACTTCGAACAAAAATTTTGGGTCAGCACACTGGACATATTGTTCAGGTTATAGGTCAGCAGCTGATAGTCCACAGTGGCTGTCTGATCTGACTTGATCACCACCGAGGGGTTGCTGACCTCCAGCGTGATAATCGGTCTGGTCACCTCCGAGGTTTCAAAGCCGTATAGCAGGGTGCTGGAATAAGTCTGTCCGCTCCCCTTCAGAACAAAATAGACAAAATATTTGGTTTCCGCCTTCAATCCGTCAATCTGGATGGGAATTGCACCCGTTCCAGCAGAAATGGTTCCCGTCTTAATGGCAGAGTTGGAGAATGTTGGATTAATAATATTGAGATAGGACGGCGCGTCAAGTACAATACCGCCCGTTCCCAAATCCTCGTAGGTCAGCTCTTGTCCGTCCTTTTGGGTCCCAATGATTCCCACCGGTGCTACCGCATAGTAAACCGTGCCGGAGCGATCCAGCCGCACTGTCATGTCCACATAGGTGTCCATGGGATGAAAAGTCGGATATCCTCCGGTAAACTCAGGGGGCCTGGAGTCCGAAAAACGCTTGTACACAGTAAACTTACTGGGTGAGCCGATATTTGAGACCTCTCCATTAGAAATGGCACTGCTGAAATTTTCTTCGGTCACGCTGGTGGCAAGGTTCGCCAGGTCAACTGAACTGCCGGATACCACCGAGGCACGGAAGGTGACGGTTTGGCTCCAGGTCGTAGGGTCACTGGAGGTGCCAACCTGGGTACATTGGATTCCATATTCATAGACCTTCGACTCGTCCAGCTGGTTGAGCATGGGGTATCGGGTAAGATTTAGAAAGTCTCGGCCTAGGCTGATCCCCTGGAACGTGCCGCTGGTCGTGGCAATTTCCTTATCTCCCAGCTTCACCCAGTCTCCCGCTGAGGTGCTGGTGCGCTCCCGTGCGTACAGCGTAAACACCACAGGGGTATCCGACCACAGCAGCAGGTCCCAATCGGTGCTGTCATCCACGGTAGAGGTAGACATGGGGGTCAGGGAAAACGCCATGTGAATATCCTGGTCCAATCCATCCACCGTAGCGGAAGTCACATTCAGTTTCCCTAGATACGCTTGGGCGGAAATCGTCGTGAATCGGTCCAGATCGGTGTCTCCCATCTGGTTAACGGACAAGGAAGTGTCCGCAATGTCTGTAATCTGGAAGTAGTAGGTACTGCCGCTGCTCAGGTTCAACGCCCGATTGCTGCCGGACCCCGGGAAGGTAACGGTCAGTTTGCCATCGACGTCCATCGTTACCTTGGCATTGCGGTAATCTATGACCCAGGTGGGGCTGTTCTCGTTGGTTGCAGTGCGCTCCTCCACCAGCTTGGCCTGCCCGGATCCAGTTGCGTTACGCAGCAGAATTGTACCGCGCAGTGCGGCAGCCAGCTCCTCCTTGGCCTGAACGCGCGCATCTCCGGTGGAACTCTGCACGGTTTGGTACAGGCTCAGCAAAGACCGCCTGGTAGAATATTGCTGTACCCCCTCGCTGAAAACGAGATACACGTCGGTATCCGCGTATGGCGCGGTTGTGTTTGTTCCGGCATAGTGAGTAAATTTCTGCGCTACAGTGGGTGCAGCATCGTCCAGTGTATTTGCCGTCAGCATATACACCGAATCGGAATAATTTCCGGCTTTGTCTACCGCCACATAGTAAATGTCATAAGCGGTTTCTGCGGTCAGTCCGCTGATGGTAAACGCGGCGTCGGTGTTGGCTTTTACGGCAACCTTTCCGCTTTTCAGCCCGTTCATCCCGGACATAACCTGGAGCTTGGCATAATCCGTCTTCAAAAATTCAGCCTTGTCTGTATAGGGGGTGCTACCCGCGGCGGTTTTGGGATACTCCGTTCCCGATTTCACCGCAACCCAATACACCGTACCCTGCTCATTGAGATTGCAGGACAGGCCAAGGGACGTTATTTTGACAGAGTTTACCGTCATCAGAGTTTGAAATACAGGCGGCGTCCCATCTATGGTAGTAAATGTGATCTTCTTGACTGCAGAGCTTTTCGTCCCGTCCGCATCGCTTAAACACAGATACAGGTCATAAGTGGCCAATTCCTTCAGGGCCTGACTGTTCGCGGTGAAGGTATCGGTGACGTTTTTGGTCAAATCCGCCACACCATAGCCCAAATTTCCGGTGATCGCTGCAGTGCGGAATTCTGCGGCGGTGGGAGCCGTGCTTCCCTTGGGCAGCAGCGCATAGTAAAGCCTGCAGCTCTTTGTGGCCATCACGGTTACCTGACCGCTGTCAGATGTAATTTTGCTCATATACGGATATCCGGGAGCAAACGCGGGGACGGTGTTGTCCGGCGTGGAGAAGGAAATCACCTTCACTGGGCTTCGGTTTCCGCGCACATCGACCAAAATCGCTGACAAATAATACGATCCGCCGGTAGTCAACCCGGTGACTTTAGCGGTTACTTCCGTGCTGGACGCACTCAGCCGTACCGTCCCGCTCTTCGCAACCAGCGAGCCATAGGAGGGCGGAGAAATCAAATTGTCCTCTCCTACCGATCCATCGGCAATCGAACTCACCGCCCAGTAGACTGTACCGCTTTTGTTGCCGCTGAACACCGCGCTGAATGCGGTCGGCGCCACATCTCTGGCCTTCGGATAGCCGGCCAGCAGTCTGGGATCAACTGAAGATTCCTTCCCTGCCGCCGTATCCATGGTCTGACCCGCGATGCTGGCAGTAATTCCGGGGCGAATGGAAATCTGATCCGGCAGCATAGCGGTAGATGTGCCCGCCGCCGCAACGTTCAGCGTTTGCACATCGCCCTTCCCGGTTACCGCTGTCCCCACGTCTAAATTCAGCGTTTTCACTGCGGCATTCGTCCCGATGACCAGTCTGGAATTGGTCGCTGCTTCATCAATGGTAAGGGTCTGCGCCGTCCCCTGCGCAATGGTAAGCGTTGATTTGGGTGTCTGATTGA
Source organism: Lawsonibacter sp. (assembly GCA_034927465.1). GTDB lineage: Bacteria > Bacillota > Clostridia > Oscillospirales > Oscillospiraceae > Lawsonibacter. The sequence continues at coordinate 7,706 of JAYFPV010000474.1, read as the reverse complement.
CCACCGTCTTCAGATTCCCGGCCAGATTGAACGCAGTTCCACTCTCCCCGTCCAGCACAATGCTGAGCAGCCCCTTGTCCGCACTGGTCCGGTCCTGAATGTACGCCGGAGAACGAACGGTGGTGTCCTTAATTTGAGAGTCCCCTTCCACGCTTAATGACACGTATTGCCCGTTCTCGGCATCCACTACCAGTTCCTTGGCATCGACGTTGCGCAGAGCAATGCTGGCGCTGCTGTTTTCACTCTCGCCGCCGCCCGCAACAATGATCCGCCCCAGCACATTGACGTTTTCCAACGTGACGCTGGAAAGGTCAATGCCGCCGCTGAGATAAAGATCGCCGGCGATCGTAGTATTGCGCAGCGTCACATTCGGCGCGGTAATCGTTACATTGCCGAACACACCGGTGAGCGTGTGTTCTCCGGAATCGCCGATCAGGGTACCCACAGCCTTGGTCAGAATCACTGCCATTTCTCCGCGGGAAATATAGTTCTTCGGCCGGAAGGTTCCATCTGTATAGCCGCTGATCAGCCCCTGCTGAACAGCCGCTTTGACATATTCCTTACTCCAGTAGCTGAATTGATTTCCGTCGGAAAATTCGGTTACCTGGCCGGCCACCCCGTTCAGTCTCATGTTTTGGGCCAGCAGAACCATGGCCTGCTCCCTGGTAAGCCTTGCGTTTGGGGATGCCTCGTTGGCCGATGTGCCGCTGAAGTACCCCGCGCGATAGGCAATTGCAATATCGTCCGCGTACCATGCGGTTTGCGCAACATCCTGGAATGGGCTGGTCCCCTTTGTTGCATGCCCATACGCGCGATTTACCATGGCAACGAACTCCGCGCGTGTAATGGCATTGTTGGGGAAAAGATTTCCGTCTCCGTACCCTGTCATCACGCCCCATTTGACCAGTTGATCCAGAGACGGTTGCATCCAGCTCCCGTCTCCCGCAGCAAGAGCCTTGCCGCCGGGGAAAACGGAAGCCACTAAAACCAACAACAGGGTCAAGAATAAGCAAACGCTTCTTTTGACTCGAATTTTTTTCTGAGAGACGCTCATCACGGCTTGTTCTCCTCTTTCCTTCGCTGCAGCAATTGCTTTGAGTAGGGTCCGCGCTTTAGCTGCACACTAAAGACCGCCTCCCGCACCCGAGACTCCTCTTCGTCCATCATATTGAGAAATTTTGCCGCATACAGCCTGCGCGCACCGGTCTCAAGTCCCTGCCGCAGAATTTGACACTTCAGAATTAAGGGAGCTTCTTTTGTAATGGGAATTACAACCTCCATCTGCTCTCCGATCTCAAATTCTCGTTCCGCGAAAAATGCAATCGACTCGCAGCTCAGGTCGTTTGCCTGAATGGGTTCTCTACCTCCGGATGCCGGATAGACAAAGCTTTCAAAATTCACCGGCATCCGCAGGTTCTGCCGCGCATCCTCCCCCAGCAGCCTCAGCGGTTCCAGGACAACCATGTTGCGATAGGCATGGATGACGCGGCCCAAGCGGGCGGGCCGGTCGGCGCACATGGAAAACACCTGCACAATCTCGCTGGCCACCACGTCTTCTTTGCTTCCATCGATAATCCGCATCTGCATGTTCGATGCCTGGGGAGCACTTTCACAAACTGCACTGGCCAGCAGCTGCGAGGAGCGATCCATCAAGAGATAGACGGGCTCCTGCATTTTTTCTGTTTTGTTGAACACAGAGATCATCCCCTCATTCCGTTTTCGGCGTATCAGCCCATTCTTGGACTCCGCCCCCTCCGCTTGAATCCCGCCGACCACGGTGCTGCGGATCGAAATTCAGAAAATAGACGTAGATTTCCACAATTGCCTGATACATCTCCTCCGGAAGCTCCTGTCCCAGTTGAAACTGGGTGAGAATGGTTGCCAAGGAATCATCTTCATAAACCGGGACATCATGTTCCACCGCAACGCTCACAATTTTTTCCGCCAAATATCCCATCCCGGAAGCCACAATCACCGGCGCCGTGTCTCCCGCTCCGTATTGAAGGGCCACGGCGCGTCTGCTCGGCGCTTTCCCTGCCATTTGATCAGATTTTGACATTTACACCATCCGTTCTTTGAAACAGTTTGGGAAATACCTCCAAAAGGGTCATGGGCTTTTTTCTTGCGGCCACTCGGACCGGGCCCGGCTGAAATCCATTTCTCAGTAAAATATCGCTCAGTGAACGAGCCATCTCCTCCGAAAAAACGGCTACCGCTTCGGGACACGCAACCTGTAAGGCAACCTCATGCCTCTGCGCATTCAGCAGCACGTCAAAGGCACCCATCCCCTGCACATCCACCTGAATCAGGATCCGCAGTGTTCTGGATCCAGGTTCCCTTTTTTCCGGCTCCGCATCCGCATCCGGATCCACCCACATCTCGGAATAGACAGACCGCCCATTCCACTCCAGCGGTAGGACAATATGATTGAGCGGCATGTACACACTCTCATTCACCAGAACCGAAGACAAGAAGGTTCCGAACACCTCCTGCATTCCGGCTCCGCCTTCCCCTCCCAGGGCCCGGGCAGTAATTTCGGCCAGACGCTCGGCGAACACATCGTCGTTTGCCGCCTTAAACCACTCGCTGCTCTTCAGCATGGGAAGAACGTCTTCATTGGAAAGCTGCCTCAGTTCTTCGGGAAGCACGCCGTAATTGCCCAGCCGGCGAAACGCCTGAATCAAGCCGGACTCATCTCCGTTTTCATAGCGCACCAGATCCAGTGTCAGCAGCGAAAGAAGCCCGCGTGCCCGCCCCTGGTCATGGGTACTTCCCACATATCCGGCCATCAGTGGAAACACCTGCTCGCGCAGTAGCGATAGGTTCCCGGCCCGGTCCCCGGCGGCAAGCCCATTTTCGAATTGCGCCCCAATGGAAAGCAGCCGTTCGGCCCAGCGGGCCGGAAGAGATTTGCTCATCTCATACAGCATCCGGCTGATCCGTTCTTCCAAATGTGGGGTGGAGGAGTAGTCGCTGAACCGTCTTAAGAACTGCAAGATATCCAGTTTCAGTTCGTCGCTCTGCACATTGGCGTATGCCGTGCGCAGCATCTGAAACAACGGGCCGCCAAACCGCGTCCCGCTTTTTATCTGGCTCTGGAGAAACGCCATCAGCTTTCTCTCATCCATTTGCAGGAATTCCACCAGCTGTGACAGCTCGGCATTCAGACCCACTTCACTTCCCAATGCAGCCTGCATGTCCGCCTGCTGGAGTACGCGAATCCATGGCTCCGCAAGTTCAGGAGTCTGCTTCAGGCGCTGGAGAAACGCCAAAAGATTCGACTCATACCGCACACGGTCAGATGTACCATTGTCCCCTGCGTTCTGCCCCTCGGTGCGTCCGTCCGAACGCGTGACACGGGTCGGATCCACCAGATTCCGGATACTGGTATCATTCGGAACAACCTGGGTCGTTTTTCCTCCGATGCTGTCATAGCCCGGAACCGGTTTTGTCGGGCCCAATAGATCCGGCATATTATCGACTCTCCCTGATTTTTAATCTGTTCGGCTAGACCGCTGCAGCATCCACAGTCTTATCGCTCTCACGCCTGAAACGCCTTTGAACTCCTGGAATTGTTTTCGTTCCGGATCACCGCATATAATTTTAGAAAAAAATATTTGCTCAAAGGCTTCATTTTTTGTGTCGGAATGCCGACAAAGTATAAGGAACTTCGTTAGGAACCCAAATCAACGGATAACACATAAAACATTTGCGAAGAAAGCGGAGAGTATCTATGATGGGAAACGAATTTATGGAAGCGTACCTCTTTGAGATGAACACGCTTCTGGAGCAACTGGACGACTTAGTTCTAGCCGCCGAAAAAGCCGGAACCTTCTCCCAGGATGATATAAATGAGATATTTCGAATCATGCATACCATAAAAGGTTCTTCGGCTATGATGGAATTTCATTCTCTGATGACAATTTCACACCGTATCGAAGACTTGTTTTATATTCTTCGGGAAAAAACCATGGAAGGAATTCCAGATCCTTTGCACCCAGAATTATTTGAGCTGATTTTTCAGTCCATCGACTTCTTCCGGGGTGAAGTGGGGAAGCTGCAAAACAACGAATCCCCTACTGAATGTATCGACAGTTTCCTTGAAAAAATTAATAGGTTTTCCAAAAAAATTCAGGACGGGGAATTGTCTGAGGAACCGCAGAATGCCTCGGCAGCGCAAGGTTCGGCCACGCCTGCACAGTCCGGAGCCCCGGGTGATTATAGCAGCAGCGCTTTCCCGTTTACCCTTCAAGTCTTTTTTGACGAAGGAGTCGGAATGGAACATTTGCGCGCCATGATGCTGGCGGACGCCGTTAAGGAGCTCTGTGAGGAAAGCCAGTTTGATGTCTATCCCCCCAATCCCAAGGGAAATCCGGATGCCGCTTCCTTTATAATTGAGCACGGTTTCCTCCTTCGATTCCGAACTGCAGAAGATCGAAAACAGGCTCTCCCAGCCGTTACCGCCTCCGGCTCCGTGCGTACCTACCAATTATTTGACACTCCCCAGACGCCCGCTCCGGAGCAGGCCATGAATCACAATCCCCAAAATCCCGTTCACGACGGCACAAAAAAGGCTGAGGGCACCTATGCCCAGTCGCCGGCCGCTTCTGCTTCTCCATCTTCCACTCAGCCGCAGCCTCATAACGGCGTGAAGGAAAGTTTGATCAGCGTCCATTTAAGCAAGCTGGACAAATTGATTGATGTGGTGGGAGAAATCGTGATTACGGAATCCATGGTAACCTCCTCCCCCGATTTGCAGGGACTCAAGCTGGACAATTTCACTCAGGCCGCGCGGCAGCTCAGGGCGTTAACCGACGAGCTGCAGGATGTTTCCATGTCTCTTCGCATGGTTCCGGTTTCTGGGACCTTCCAGAAAATGCGGCGCATCGTTCGGGACATGGGGAAACAGCTGGGCAAAGAAACCGTGCTGATTCTGGAGGGTGAGGAGACCGAGGTAGACAAAACCATCGTAGACAGCATCGGAGACCCGATTATGCATATTGTGCGCAATTCCATGGATCACGGGATTGAGAACAGCGCACAGGATCGTATCGCCGCAGGCAAAGATCCGGTGGGACAGATTGTCTTGTCCGCTCAGCACACAGGTAGTGAAGTGGTGATTGAGGTTCGAGATGACGGCAGGGGTGCAGATGACGAGGCCATTCTGGCAAAAGCACTTCAGCAGGGCTTGGCTCAGCCTGGAATTGAGTATTCTCACCGGGATATTCTGAATTTCCTTTTAATGCCGGGCTTCTCCACCAACCAGGAAGTAACCGAATTTTCCGGCCGCGGTGTTGGAATGGACGTCGTCAAAAGCAACGTAGAGCGCGTAGGCGGAACCGTTACCATTACCAGCGAGCAGGGAAAAGGAATGACCACAACGCTGAAAATCCCGCTCACTATGGCAATTATGGACGGGATGGAAGTATCGGTAGGCAGCTCTATCTTTACCATTCCGGTCAATAACATCCGACAGATCTTCCGGGGGTCCGAGCGTGACATCATCCACGACGCGGCACAGGGCGAAATCATCGAAATGATGGGGAATTTCTATTCCATTGTCCGCGCCAAGGAATTCTACCGTCTGGAAAGTGGTGTGGACTCCTTTGAGGATGGAATCCTTTTATGGGTGGAATCGGCGGGGCGATCCTGCTGTTTATTTGTGGATCAGCTGGTGGGCGAGCAGCAAGTGGTCGTCAAGCCTCTGCCCAGTTTCGTAAATGACTTTGGAATCAAAAATTATGGGGTTTCCGGCTGCACAATTTTGGGCAATGGGAATATCAGCATCATCCTTGATGTGGCAAATATCTGCCCTGCGGCGCGGTCTTGATCCCGCAGACCGAACAGAGAGGGGAAACGCTTATGTTAGAGAAAACCATGCAATTAATCCAACCGGATGAATTTGGCTCCACATCCTCGGGCGATGTGAGGGACTCTGATACTGAAAAGTATCTTATTTTCGTTTCCGATGGACTGCTTTATGGCATCCACACCGATTATGTCGTGGATATTATTACACATACCGCCATTACCCGATTGCCCATGCTGCCGGAACACATTCGCGGGGTGATTAATCTTCGCGGTCAGATCGTTCCAATTCTTGACCTCCGCCTTCTTCTTGGGCGAGAGCCAGGAGAAAATTACTGCACCATTGTATTGAATATCGACGGAACGCAGCTTAGCGTTCTGACAGATCGGGTCGATCAAATTGTGGATCTTCCAAAGGGTTCTATTCTTCCGATGCCGTCTCAAAACGCCCCGAAAATGATTTGCGGCATGTGTACCCTGCCAAATGGGGGCGGCACAATGATGCTGCTGGACTGTAATCTTTTGCGCCATGGGTAACGAGGGAGCAGACGGATTGTTTACGTCCCTGGCCATCTCCGATCAGGATTTTTCCCGGATGGTTAAATTCGTCCGGGAAAACTATGGGATCGACCTGCACCAAAAACGTCAATTGATTACAAGTAGGCTGGGGACCACGGTCAGAAGCAAGGGATTTCAGACGTTTGCCGAATATGTGGACTATCTCCTGACAAAGGGAAACAGTGAGGATATCAACCAGCTTTTGTCCAAACTGACCACCAACTACACTTACTTTATGCGGGAATCAAAAACATTTGATTTCTTTCAATCCACCATTCTCCCACAGATTATTCTACGACACCAGAACGATAAGTCTCTGTCCATCTGGAGCGCCGGCTGCGCGTCCGGCGAGGAACCCTACAACATTTCGATGTATCTCATGGACCACCTTGGTTCTCAGGCCTCTGCCTGGGACACGCGGCTTTTGGCCACCGATTTGTCCACCGCCGCGCTGAACAAAGCTCAGCACGCTGTCTATGAGCTGCCGGACACCATTCCGGCAAACTGGAAGAAAAATTATTTTGTACCAACATCCGACGGACGCTTTGCAGTTGCGCCTCTGATTAAGAACAATGTGATTTTCCATCAATTTAATCTAATGGAACCGATCAAATTTAAACGGAAGTTTGATATCATCTTTTGCCGCAATGTGATGATTTACTTTGATCAAACAACAAAGGATAAACTGGTGGAGCGTTTTTACGAAGCCACTGCACCGGGCGGCTATCTGATCATCAGCCTTTCTGAGAATTTAGGTCCCGACACTCCGTACAAACGGATTTCCACATCTATCTTCCAGAAACGGTAACCCGCACAGAGATGAGGTCTAAAGCATGCAATCAACGCAAAAAAAAATACGAGTTCTGGTGGTGGATGATTCCCTTCTGGCACGAAAAGTCATCATCAACGGATTGAGTTCCCGCACCAATCTCGAGGTCGTCGGCTACGCCATTAACGCGATTGATGCCCAAAACAAGGTCAATCAGCTCAACCCGGACGTTATGGTCTGCGATGTGCAAATGCCGGGGATGACGGGAATCGATTTTGTAAAAAAACTGCTGCCGGAACATCCTCTTCCGGTTGTATTAATTTCCTCCCTCAGCCTAGGTGTGTTCGACACGCTGCATGCTGGAGCCATTGATTTTGTACGAAAGCCTGATGGCACCCAAAGTATGGACATTTTTGTGTCCGCCCTGGCCCAGAAAGTGGAAGTTGCTGCCCATGCCAAGGTGCGGCGTCCCACCGTCGCCGTTCCGGCATCCTCAGCGCCGGCATTGGGCAGTTCAGCGATTGGACAGACCATCATCGGCCTAGGGGCTTCCACTGGCGGGACAGAGGCC
>JAYFPV010000093.1:0-1945 GCA_034927465.1 Lawsonibacter sp. | reverse complement strand
TGTAAACAAAACCCAGCACCATGACAAGTACGGCTAACGGCACATAGAGATACCGTCCCGCCAAGCCAAACATACCGCTGATCGGCCTCTCTCGGCCTTCCTGCAGCTCGGCCCGCAATTTGGGCCAGCCCAGTACATAATAGATGGACACCGCCCCCAGCACCGCGCCGATGGGTACCACCACAATGGTAATAAAATCCATCCAGGGTCCGACCCGCGTCTCCCCCTCCATAAAAATGCCGACGCCCAGAGTCAAGGCAGAACAGATCAGAACCGCAGGCTTACGGCCCAATTTAAAGTGGCCCTGCCAGCTTTCCGTTACCGCCTCAAACATATTAATCAGCGAGGTAATACCAGCAAACGCCACCGACACAAAGAAAAATACGGCGAACAGCTGCCCCATGGGCATCTGCCGGAACACCGTGGGCAGCGTGATAAACATCAGAGCGGGCCCTCGTGCCACATCTAGGTCATACGCAAATACGGCAGGCATAATGACCAGTCCGGACAGCAGCGCCGCCAGGGTATCAAAGACAGCCGTACGGATGGATGCCTTTGGAATATCCTCATTTTTGGTTAAATAAGCCCCGTATACAATCATGCCAGATCCGGTAATGGACAGGGAGAAAAATGCCTGCCCCATGGCCATAACCCAGGTGTCCACCTCCAGCAGCTTGGACCAGTCCGGAACAAACAGGAACCGATAGCCCTCTCCCGCTCCGGGCAGCAGCGCTACCCAGACAGCCAGGGCCAAAAACAGCAGATAAAACAGGGGCATCATCACCTTACTTACCTTTTCAATGCCGGTGGTAACCCCAAACATAAGCACCAGGCAAACCACCGCCACAACCACAGTGTGCCACAGCGGATTTCCAAAGTTGGCGGCCGCCTGCTCAAAAAAGGCGGAAGGCTCGGCGGTCATCAGGACGCCAGACAGTGACCCCGCCAAACTATTGAGCACCCATCCCAAAATAACCGCGTAGCCAATGGCAATGCCAAGAGAGCCCAGCAGTGGAATCCAGCTCAGCAACGCGCCCAATTTTTGCTTTCCACGAGCGGCAAAGCAATATTCGTAGGCGCCGATGGTTCCGGTACCCGCAAGCCGCCCAATTCCAAACTCGGCAGACAGCCCAACCCAGCCAAACAGGAAAACAAAAAATAGATAGGGGATCAGAAACGCCGCGCCGCCATATTGCCCCAGCCGGTAAGGGAACAGCCAAATATTTCCCAATCCAACGGCCGAGCCAACACAGGCGATAACAAAGCCAACGGAAGAGCTGAAGCTTCCGTTTTGATGCGTATGATTTGCAGCCATAAAAACCTCCGTGTGCCCGTTCCGACACTTTAATTTCAGGCGACTCCATACCCGCCCATTCCTTTTCTTGCCCATTATACCAATGATTTATCTGAAAAACAAGCTGTAAACACCCCTCTGCTGCCTGCTGTGCTTGGGGCACACCCCGGCAAGCGTGAGCTTGCCCTTGTTGTGTTCAGCCAGGCCAACCATGCAGCATCCTCGCGCAGCGCCTGCTCCACGCCCTTTCCGGCCAGTTTGACGTGAAAAGGCAGTGCTGCACGGGCAAGGACAAAGATCGAGACCTTTGGAACGGCACCCGGCATATTGGCAACAGGATCATGAACAACACCATATTTTTTATAGCAGGGATTGTCGTGGGTCGTAGCTCGGTTGCTGGTGGCCATGGAACCGCCCTGATCAATCGCCACGTCCAAAAATATTATCTGCTGTGGTTTATGCAGCACGGAGGACACTGCTTTGAAAAAGCAGTGTCCTCCGTGCTGCAATTTAATTAGAAGCGGCGCTCCATTTCTTTGATTGTATCATACAGCATCTGGTTTGTCCGGAAGGAACGCCCGTATTTTTTACCCAGTGAGAGCACTGTGCCTGCAAACAGTTCCACTTCACTGTACCGTCTGGCCTCCAGGT
>JAYFPV010000148.1:0-3121 GCA_034927465.1 Lawsonibacter sp. | reverse complement strand
GACATCAACAGCGTCTTTTCTCAATTCAGCTGGATTACATCCGCAACCTATATGAAGGGCCTCACCCTGAATGGGGAAGAGGTGTTTGACTTCCGCTCCCTGCCTGACGCCAGCAGGATCCGGGGAGAAATTATCACAACGAGGGGGTATCTCTCCAGTGTTTGACAAAGAAAAGAATGCAGTCCCAACAGTGGACCCAACACCCGTAAGCTCGGCAAAAGGCACCGAAATTCTGGAAAAATATGAGAAGGAGTCCCGAACCCGCAGCTTTGACTGGCAGTGGCTGGTGAAGGTGATGTATTTCCTGTGTTTGGCCTTTACTCTGTATCACCTGGCCTACGCATCCGGCATCCGCGTGTTGCAGATGGTCAACATTAAGCACCATGCCATTCATGTGGGGCTGATTCTTGTGCTGGGATTTGCTTTGTACCCCGCCTTTGAGAAATCCAGCAGAAAGCGTATTGCCTGGTATGATTGGATTTTTATGGCGCTGTCTGCGATCATGCCCATCTATGTGTTCCTGCGCTCTCCCACCTTTATTTCCACCGGATTCCAGGGAGAGCAGATCGACATCATCATGGGCACCCTGCTGATTTTCCTGGTGCTTGAGTGCTCCCGTCGGATCAGCGGCCTTGCTTTGCCCATTTTGTCCATCATTTTTCTGATTTATGGGATCTACGGTAGATCCTTCCCCGGCGTGTTTAAGCACCGGGGGTACACCTGGCACCGCATCGTCACCTATTTGACCACCGATATCTACGGCATTTACGGCACCTCCATCAAGGTGGCCGCCACCTACATCGTGCTGTTTATTATTTTCGGTGAAGTGATGAACAAGTGCGGCATGGGCCAGTTTTTCAATGACATTGCAAATGCTCTGGCCGGCCATACCAAGGGCGGTCCCGCCAAAGTTGCCGTACTGGCCTCTGGCTTTCTTGGCTCGATCAACGGCTCTGCCGTGGCCAATGTGGTGACCACCGGCACCTTTACGATTCCCTTAATGAAGAAGACCGGCTATACCAAGGAATTTGCCGGCGCGGTGGAAGCCACCGCCTCGGTCGGCGGCCAGCTCCTGCCCCCCATTATGGGCGCAGCCGCCTTTGTCATGGCGGAAACGCTTGGCGTACAGTATGGAGTGATTATCAAAGCGGCGGTCATTCCGGCCCTGATTTATTACCTGGGCATCATTATCCAAGTGCAGATGCGGGCCACAAAGGATAACCTGAATGGCCTGCCCAAGGATCAGATGCCAAAGGTGGGCAAGGTGATGAAGGAGCGCGGGCACCTGCTGATCCCCATAGCATTCCTGCTGTATATGCTGATCTTCAGCGGGAAAACCGTACTGTTCAGCGCGTTTTGGACGATCATGGTCACGATCCTGGTGGCCGAGCTGCGGCCCATCAGCCGCATGTCTCTGAAGGACATCTGCGACGCCTTTGTGGCCGGCGCCAGGTCAACGGTTTCCGTGGCCATCGCCTGCGCCTGCGTGGGTATCATCGTGGGCATCTGCGGTTTGACCGGATTTGCGCTGAATGTGGCCCACACCATCATCAGCATTGGCCAGCAGAGCCTGATGCTGACCCTGCTGTTCACCATGGTGACCTGCATGATCCTGGGTATGGGATTGCCTTCCATTCCCTCGTACCTCATCACCGCTACCATTGCGGCTCCCGCGCTGGTGGAGCTGGGACAGCCCGAAATCGCGGCCCATATGTTCTGCTTCTACTTTGCCATGTTTGCCAATCTGACGCCGCCTGTGGCCCTGGCCGCTTTTGCTGCGGCGGGGCTGTCCGGCGGCAGCCCCATGAAAACGGGGTGGCAGTCGGTTAAGCTGGCGCTGGCAGGCTTCATCGTTCCGTTCATGTTTGTGTATAACCCACAGCTTCTGCTGGAGAACGTTACCCTGCTCAGCGGAATTCAGGTCGTCGTGACCTCCTGCGTGGGTGTTGTGATGATCGCCGCATTTGTGGAGGGCTATCTGTTCGGAAGAATGAACATTCTGATGCGGGTGGTGTCTCTGGTGGGCGCGCTGATGCTGATCGACAGCGGCCCGGTTACCGATCTAGTCGGGGTGGCCTGCCTGGCCGTGATTATCGTGGCGCAGAAGTTTATCTTTTCCAAGCGCATGGGCGGACCCACAACGGCATTGCTGTAATACAATTTATCAAAGAAACTGAGCGCGCCGCCCACAGGTATCTGAACTGCACCCCAATTGTTAGACAGTATGATATACTGAATAACGATTGGGGTGTTTTACTATTCCAAAAGGGATACCAGAAGCTCTATCTGTCGCCGATTCTCGACCTGTGCAGCCGAGATATTGTCAGCTATTCCATCTCCGATAAGCCGGCGCTCTCCATGGTGACAAAGATGCTGGACAAGGCTTTTGGAAGGATTCCCCCATGGGACAAATCTCATCCTGCACTCAGACCAGGGATGGCAGTACCAGCACAAGCAATACCAGCGGATGCTGAAAGCAAAGGGTATCCGGCAGAGCATGAGCCGCAAGGGAAACTGTCTGGACAACGCGGTGATTGAAAACTTCTTCGGCCTGCTGAAAAGCGAGCTGCTGTATTTGCAGAAATTTAAGTCGATGGAGCATTTCAGAAAAGAACTTGTAGACTATCTCAATTACTACAACAACCGCCAAAGCAAGGCACAGCTAAAGGGCTTGCCGCCCGTAATTCACAGACAACAAGCCCTCTCGGTTGCTTGATTTAAAATATTTGTCTAACTTTTTGGGGTCACTTCAGAAATCGGGCCGGCGCTGTTTGTGTCTTGTTTACCCTTTTGGCTTTGGCTTGAACAGCAGGGCCACGACAAACCCGAAGAAAACGGCGGCGGCAATTCCACCGGCGGCGGCGGTGAGTCCGCCGGTGAGCGCCCCCAGAAACCCCTGCTCCGCCACCGCCTTTTTGACCCCCTTGGCCAACAGAGGGCCAAAGCCGGTGAGGGGAACCGAAGCTCCGGCGCCTCCCCAGTCCGCCAAAGGCTGATAGATGCCTAAGCCGCTGAGAATGACTCCGCCGGTGACGTAGCACACCAGAATTTTCCCCGGGGTGAGGGACGTTTTATCAATTAAAATTTGACCAATGAGGCAGAAAATACCCCCACACAAAAA
>JAYFPV010000242.1:0-4690 GCA_034927465.1 Lawsonibacter sp. | reverse complement strand
CGTCGATTTTGACGGAGCCGGACTGTTCCAGTATCATTTTTTTGATCGTTTCCTTTTTAAAGCGCATCCCGCAGTTTTCGCAGACGGCGTTTTCCCCGTCCTCGGTCATGATTAAGCTGCCGCCGCAGATTTCACATTGTAATTTTTGCATGACAGTTCCTCCAGACTCCTGTTGCGTTCCTCTACCCGGTGCATCAGTGTGCCGCAAAACGACTCCGCGCTTTCCGGGTCGTCCGCCCGGGAGTGCCGCTTCGGTTGTTTTGGGGTGTGTTCCTTTCATGAGAAAGTTATCATGGCCTGCCGCTGGCCGGCTTTTATGGCAGAACCCCTTTGCGTCCGTCAATTTAGCATAACTAAAAATTTGACCGTGATGCGTGCGTTTTCAAAAAATTACCCGATTTCAACAAAAATGGTCACGGATTATAACCAAAGCCTCGCTGGTTTTCTATATCATATACACGTGTGTAATGTTTTTCGCTAAAAAGTCAAAACATTATTTTGAATGCTTGCGCTGTCCTTCGATTTTTTTATGTATAATAGGTGTAATTCACGGATGGCTGTTCAGGAGAGAGACTGATTACCACTTGGAGGAAAGACGATGAACAAACAACAACTCGCATCAAAGATTTGGGAGTCCGCCAATAAAATGCGTTCCAAAATCGAAGCCAACGAATATAAGGACTATATCCTTGGCTTCATCTTTTATAAATTTATTTCAGACAAAGAAGTGAAGCACCTGAAAGAGAACGACTGGACAGACGAATACCTTTCAGCGCTTACCGAAGAGGACCGCGACACAGTGGAAAGCATTCAGAAGAATATCGGGTATTTCATTTCTTACGACAACCTGTTTTCCACTTGGATTGCCAAAGGCAGCGATTTCAGTGCAAGCGACGTAACGGACGCCCTGCAAGCGTTCAGCCGCCTGATCAACGCCTCGCATAAGATAGTATTTGACGGAGTTTTTGCGACACTTGAAACGGGCCTTTCCAAGCTGGGGAAAACATCGGGTGCGAGAACGAAAGCAATCCGCGATCTGCTCTACCTGATCAAGGACATTCCCATGGATGGCAAGCAGGATTATGACGTTCTCGGCTTCATTTATGAATACCTGATCAGCAACTTCGCGGCAAACGCCGGGAAAAAGGCCGGTGAATTCTACACGCCGCACGAAGTTTCTTTGCTGATGTCGGAAATCGTTGCCGATCATCTGAAGGCATACTGCAAGGCCTTTCGGATAACGGCATGGTAGTGAATCACAGTGTTGGCGTTGCAGCCGTCGGCGAAAATAGATTGATGCAGCTCCCGAATGTGCTTGGGCTCCAGCTCATCCAAACGGAGCTTGCGCGCACGGAAAAAGCCATCCAGCCGCGCGGTAATCAGGCTTTTATAGCTCTCGTAGGTTGTGCGCTCAATCGTAGGCGCGGTCAGCTCCAGCCATTCCTGCAGGAAATCCGCAAACAGCGGCGACTCTTTTTTTGCCCGCTCGTTTTTTATCTCCGGGCTCTCATAATTGCGGATCAACTCATCCAGCGCGACCTGCGCCTTGCGCTTGTTGCCTTTCACCGGAATATGCAGGGCATGATATTTTTGCTTTCGCTTCCCGGTTTCGTCGTAAATGTTGAGGATGGCGGTGTACATCCCGTCTCTTTCCTTCAGACTGCCCGTAATCGGGCGATCATTCTGTGTCATTTCTGCCCTCCAATCAAAAAACGTTCGCTCAAGGTTGTGTGATGTTACCTTGGGCGAACGCATTTTTCAAGTCATTTCCTCTGAAAAGTTTTCTATATCGAATTGCCGCACAAATAATCGATCACCGTTAGCTTGGGCACGCGGTAAATCCGCCCCATGCGGACGCTCTGCAGCCGGCCACTTTGCAACAGCTCGGATGTTTTGCGCCGACCAATTCCCAGCATCTCCTGCACCTGCTGCGGCGTCAGTGCGTCGGGGTATTCCCGGAACATTACGCTGTACTGCCGCGCCATTTTTTCTTCTCTGCCCATAATTATTCCTCCCCCTCTTGACAAACAATATGTAATTGTGTAATATGATTAATTCAATTACATCCGTCTAATATATAGACGATGAGAAAGGCAAATACGGTACTGATGGGAGGAAAAAGTTTTGAAAGGAAAAACAGCGGCTGATATCCGGGAAGAAAAATTGAATGAACGGCTTACAGAGCTGGCCGAAAAGGGCAACTGGACCGGCGTACTTAAAGCGATGGACGATTACGACGACAACAATGAACGGCGGCATTCGGATCATCGAGCCGATATGGATGTGACTATAGTTGACCGCGATCCGGAGGAGGGCGAATGCTACCGTGTTGCCGACCTGCTGAAGCTGAGTTGCTGGGAGGATTGGGATGACATCATCTACTCTCAACATCCGGAAGACCTGCACCATTTGGTGGAGGAATACCCAACCAGCGCGGCGTTGAAGGAGCTTAACCCGAGACAGAAAGAAATATTGCTGGAAAATATCGTGTACGGAACGACCACCCAGAAGCTTGCTGACAAGGCCGGCTGCACGGTCCGCAATATCACAAAGCAGCGGCAGAAGGCCCTGGAGCATGTACGGTGGCTGGTGACCGGCAACAGCGGCGAATGCTATCCGGATACCGCCGCAATCATCCTCGGCTGGATGGTAATTCCAACCTTCATGCTCAGCTGGGAAATCTCAAAGAGGATTTATCCCAGTATCAAAATGGCTTTCGTTTCGGCGGCATAGATGCAAAAAATGACCGCTGTGTCTTGCAGCGGTCACTGAAATATGGTAAATTAATTACAAGAATTACATGGAGGAATCGTCATGGACTTGAAAGCCATGTTTCCCAATTTGAATACCATGTGGGTACGCTGGTCTGCGTATGAAATCGCGGACTACCATGGCGTCAGCTATCTGATGCCTTCTCCCGGCTCGGAAGCCTTCCAATATAACTGCGCCGAGCAGCCGGAAATACTGGTTGCCGACGCTTTGGAGCTGGGGCGGCAGATCACGGAGAACGCCGACGACACTGACCGTGCGTGTGCCGCCTTTGCGGCCCGCCACGGGCTTTTGGGTCTGGTTGGAGGCAGCAACGCACGTCTTTTTTCAAACGGCGACGTGGCCCCGTGTTACCACCCAGTGAACGAGAAAGCGTATGGCGAGGAGTTGGAGCGCTTCAAAGCAGAGCTGAGGGCGCTGTATCGGCATTTCGTTTCTACACGAGATGATGCGGTTGTTGTATTCGATGAGATACCTGCTATAACCGGCAGCCTACGTTATAGGCTGACCTCCGGCCAGACGCCGCAGCTTGTCTGGGATACGGACAGTCTATTGAACGTCCTCCGCCTTGCCTACGCCATACTCATTACTGAACCGGGATCTCCACTCAAGGTCTGCAAAAACTGTGGAAAGGTGTACTACAACCCACACGCTAAAAGTGAGTTCTGCGGAACGAAGTGCCGAAATTATTACAATGTGAGGTTATTCCGCGAGCGTGAAAAAGAATAGGGAGATCATGGTTTCTGTCATAAACAAGCCGTTCTTTACCGATTTTTTAAGTTTAGCAGCGGGAAATGAACGATATATTAAGATTTGCGCACCATTTATTAAGGCAGACATAATTAAATCGAGATCTAAACTCATTATATTTTTCTGCGGAGGTTCGTCAAGTGGGTACAGAATCGCCAGCGCGAGTACAATACCTGAAACAGTTTCGTCAATGCCGGATGATGAGTCAACGGATGTATTGGAATTCTTTTTGGGGCTTATTTTGCAATGCGCTTCTTTGAAAGGAAAGAGATTACTTTGAATTTTACAATGTGATCAGCAAATTTGCGAATCCGACTCAATGAGTTTTTTGATCTGGGTAATACGGTCTTCAATCAGATTCTTCCAGGCGTTGGGAATACGAAGGGCGTTGCCGCTACCATCGGTGTTTTGAGCAACTAAGGCCATATAATCGCCGGGGTAATGGCTGAGGTGGGAGGGCAAAACGATATCCACTGGCGCGTTCCGAATCTTCTCCAGAGACTTCAGATAGTTCTGCTGCAAAGAACTAGGCAAACCATTTTCCTCCAGCTCCGCCAGAGACAGACCGTTCAGTCCCAAACCACCGTGCAGACCCAGCACCAGGGGCTCATCTCCCTTTGCTGTTATGAGGAAGGAGGTGCAGCCGGGAGTGTGACCCGGGGTGTGGACCGGCTGTATGGAAAAATTACCAAGGTCTATCGGCTCGTCATAGTCAAAATAATGGTTGACATCAAAGGGAGGCACATGACTCTCTTCTAAGATTAAGTCTCGGCGCTGGTCCAGGAAGAAGGCGTCTCCCTTGGGGAACCAAACCTCGCAACCGGAATACTCCTTAACCAACCGAAGGGCTCCGCAGTGGTCCACGTGCCCGTGGGAGATCAGTACCATTTTTATGTTTTTGGGATCAAAACCCATTTTTCGGATGGAATCAAATAGAAGATAAGCAGTTTCCTTCAGCGCTGTGTCGATCAGGACTAAACCCCGGGTGGTATTGAAGAGATAGCAGCCCACATAGCGGTTTCCCACATAATATACATTTGGGATGACCTGATAAGGTTCCATTTCTGTCAGCCAGGGGGAGTCAATGAAATTTCTTAAGCGGGCCATCACGGTTTCATAAGTGCGGCGGGCCTCTTCGTTTACTCGCATAAGGACTCTCCTTTTGTACTAG
>JAYFPV010000427.1:0-7251 GCA_034927465.1 Lawsonibacter sp. | reverse complement strand
CCCGGGCGGCGGTCTCCCGCTCCCATCTCCGCAGGCCCCCGCACAGACGGCGCGGGCGCTCCTTCCGTGGATAAAACCGCCGGGCCGACCGGTTTTCCGGCCGGCCCGGTCAATCGGGTCTCTCAGGTTCAGTGGCGTTGGCAGCTTAGGCTTCCTTTACGCCATCCACAAAGTAATTCATGGTGCCGGTGATGACGGAGTCCTCCACAGCGGGGCCGCCCGCGGCCACGATTTCGTTGCCCGCGTTGTCCACCAGAGGAGCATCGGCCTTGTTGATGGTAACGGTGCCGTCGGCTGCAATGCTATAGGTCAGCTTCACGCCGGAGAACACATCCCAATCGCCGGAGATGATCAGCGCCTTCACGGCATCCACAACTGCCTGGGTGTTGGACGCGCAGTTGTCGGTCAGCGGGGACACATCCACAAAACCCTCTTTCAGGCCGCCGTAGTAGGCTGAGCCGCCCATGGCGTCCACAAACTTTTCGGCATGGTACTCACCAGCCTCGTTCACGCAGCCCATAGCAGCTTGAATGGCGGTGCGATAGTATACGTTCCAGTTCCAAATAGCGGCGGTCAGGTGAGCCTTGGGGGCGTCTGCGGTCATATCGGAGTTGTAGCCGCAGCCGAACACGCCGGCATCCTGCGCGGCGATCTGGGGCTGAGCGGAGTCACAGTGCTGTGCAATGACGCAGCAGTTGTAGGTGGAAATCAGCTCCTTGGCAAAGGCGGACTCGTTGACCTCGTCGCCCCAGGCTCCTAACTCCTTCACATAGACAGTAGCATCGGGGTTCACAGACTGCACGCCCAGGGTAAAGCCGTTGATGCCGGAGCAGGTCTCAGCATATTCCGTGCCGTAAGCAGCCACATAACCAACGTTGTTGTTGCCCAGCTCAAGGGACTTCAGCCCGGCGGCGATGCCGGCCAAATAACGGGCCTGATAGGCACGGCCAAAATAGTTGTTGAAGTTGGTGTCGTTGGACATATAGCCGGTGGCGTGGGAGAAGACCACGTTGGGGTACTCCTCGGCCTTGTCGGCCAGTGCCTGCATATAGCCGAAGGAGATGCCGAAGATCATGTTGCAGTCGGCGGCCACCAGGGTATCCACGGCGGTGGCGACGGCGTCATAATCCTCAGACACCTCATCCACAATCACCAGCTGTTTGTCTACGTCCATACCCAGTTCCTTCATTGCGGTGGTAATGCCGTTATGATGGGCGTAGGTATAGCCGGCGGTGTCGTTCTTGCTGTTGATATAGATGGCACCTACTTTAAAATCGGCAGTGTCGCTGGTATTGCTGGCGGAGCCCGCGCTGGACGCGCTGCCGGAACCGGAAGCCGCGCCGGCGGAGCTGCCGGAGCCGCGGCCGCAGGCAGCCAAAGACAGCACCATGGTCATTGCCATGACCATTGCAAGGATCTTCTTCATAATTTGATTGTCCTCCTCAGTTTTGTTGTGGTTCGTTTTTTTCATTCCTCTGATTGTATCCTGATTATATTAAAACCGAATGGGCCGGTTTTAATCCACAAATTCCACGCCGGTCTCCTCGCTCATGGATTTCACCCGCGCCAGGGATTCCACGCGAACCCCTTTGGCGCGAATGCGGTCGCCGCCAGGCTGAAAAGCCTTCTCAATCACAATTCCAGCCCCCACAAGGGTGGCCCCGGCCTGTTGTACCAGGTCAATCAGTCCCTCCAGCGCCGCACCGTTGGCCAGAAAATCGTCCACAATCAAGATTCTGTCTTCCGGTCCCAAAAACTTTTTCGAAACGATGACATCATACACCCGCCCGTGGGTAAAGGACTCCACCTTTGTGGTGTATATCTCGCCGGCAATGTTCTTGGTTTGACTCTTCTTGGCAAAGATGACAGGGCAGCGAAAAAACTGCGCCGTGATACAAGCGATCCCGATGCCAGAGGCCTCGATGGTCAAAATCTTGTTCACGGCGCAGCCGGCGAAGCGTCGCTGAAATTCCTTCCCAATTTCTTCGAAAAGGGTAACATCCATTTGATGGTTCAGAAAACTGTCCACCTTCAGCACGTCCGTCCCTTTTACCGTACCATCCTGTCGGATGCGCTGTTTGAGAAGTTCCATGGTCCTCTCCACCCTTCCAGAAAAATGACAGTGGCCCGTGCCCGGGCCACGCAACGACAAAGATACACCTTTATTCTACAAAAAATTTTCAGTCCCTGCAATCCTTTTTTTCAATTTCTCTCCGTTGATCCTGCACAATTTTTTCAGGCTTTTCCATCTTTTTTTGTCATTTTCGCTTTTTATGGAAACCGGGACTGTATCCACTCGGACACAGTCCCGGTTTGATCTCCTATTTTCCCCAAAGGAGACGGCCCCGGCTTACCCGACTATGCTGTGGGTCCGCCCTTCCTTTTTGTCCTCCATCTTGGAGACAATCACGGCGCAGGCGCCGTCGCCGGTGATGTTAATGGTGGTGCGCCCCATGTCGAACAGCCGGTCAATGCCGGCAACCAGAGCGATGCCCTCCACAGGGATACCGACGCTTTGAAGCACCATCGCCAGCATCACCATGCCAGCGCCGGGAACTCCAGCCGTCCCGATAGAAGCCAGGGTCGCGGTGAGCACAATCGTGGCCATCTGGCCCAAATTCAGCTCAATCCCGTAGCAAGTGGCAATGAAAATGGCACACACACCCTGATAGATGGCGGTCCCGTCCATATTAATGGTCGCCCCCAGAGGCAGGACAAAGGAGGCCACCTCCCGGCGGGCACCCAGTCGCTCCGAACACTCCAATGTAAAGGGCAGCGTACCCACCGACGAGGCGGAGGAAAATGCCATCATCATGGCGGGGGCCATCCCCTTAAAGAACGCAATGGGAGAAACACCACCCAGAAAACGCACCGTCGAGGAGTACACCACCGCAGCATGCAGAATATAGCCGAGATAGGCCACCAACAGTACCATGGCCAGGTTGCCCAGGATTTGCGGGCCGTTTTCCACTACTACGGGGCAGATCAGGCAAGCCACGCCGATGGGAGAGAGCTTAATGATCAAATCCATAATCTTCATGGACACCTCATTCAAGCTGTCCACCACCTGAGCGGCCACCAGTCCTTTTTCTCCGGCCAGCAAAATACCAAAGCCGAGAAGCAGAGAAATCAGGATGACCTGGAGCATGGTGGCGCTGCGCAAGGGCTCAATCACGTTTGAGGGAAAGATATTGACAATGGTGTCCATAATGCTCTGACCTTCAGGCGGAGTATACTCCAACCCGGAGGTCTGCAGCGGGGTAAACAGGTTCATTCCCTTAGCTACATTTGCCAGGACGAGGGCCAGGATTATGGCAAAGGCGGTGGTACACATGTAATAGACAATAGTCTTGCCGCCGACGGAGCCAACTTTGCTGATATCCTGCATGGAGATAACTCCGGCTGCAATGGAGAACAACACAATGGGAACCACAATAAATTTCAACAAATTGAGGAAAATCGTCCCAAATGGCTTGATGTACTGCTTTGCAATGTCCCGTCCGCCCGGCACAGGCATTAAAACCAATCCGACTACAATGCCTGCGATCAGGCCAATAAAAATCCAAAATGCCAGGGGTAGCTTTTTTGTCTTCATCACGAGATCTCCTTCCTAATTTTTCAAGTTCTTTTTGCCGGGATTACCCGAAAAAAGAAAACGGCCTCGCCCAACCGAGGGCGGGAACCTTTTACCGCTTCTTTTTTCTGGTCTTCTTTGCCCAAGCTTACTCCATTTTTTGTTGTCCTCCTTGGAGATATTATACCGTTGATTTCCTTTTTTTACAACCTAGCCTCTGTTTTTTAAGTTTTTTTGTTTAATTTGCACAATTTCGTTTTCTTCTTTTTGAACTGAACCACATTTTTCTTTTCCAAACGGGTTCTTTAGGTGAATTTTTTCCGCGTCTCTGGTATTTCGACTTTTTATTTTCCATAATATTGTAAACTACGGATAAGAGCATAGTAGAAAGGCGGGTGCTGTCCATGAGGCTGCTTCCTCAAAAAGGCATTTTTGATACTGGACGGATTCTTTTTCTCCCGGTGGATGCCATCTACCCAAATCCAAACCAGCCCAGAAAACAGTTCTCCCAGCCCGATCTGGAGGAGCTGGCCAACTCCATTCGGACACTTGGGCTGCTCCAACCGCTGACGGTACGCCGTTGGGACGGTGCTTGGGAGCTTGTGGCCGGAGAGCGCCGGCTTCGGGCCGCCAAGCTGGCCGGACTGGATGAGGTTCCCTGCCTTTCTATTCAAACCGACAGTCAGTCTTCCTCTCTTCTGGCCTTGGTGGAAAACCTCCAGCGGCGGGATCTGAATTTCTGGGAGGAAGCACTGGCCCTTCGCCGTCTGATTGATACCTATCATTTGGCGCAGGAAGAAGTGGCCCGCCGTCTCGGCAAAAGCCAGTCTGCCGTCGCCAACAAACTGCGGTTGCTTCGGCTCCCTCCCGAGGTGCTGTCTACTCTCCGTGACGCGCAGTGTACTGAGCGCCACGCCCGAGCTCTGCTGCGCCTGGAAGATCCCGAGCAGCAGCGCCGGGCCGCAGATCAGGTTGTGGAACAGGAACTGACTGTGGCCCAGACCGAAACATTGGTTGATTCTCTCCTGACTGCCCGTTCTGCTCACAGCGGGCGGCGGCCAACCTTTATTGTGAAGGACGTTCGTTTGTTCTTGAACACCATCACCCGCAGCTTGGATTTGATGCGTTCTGCAGGCGTAAATGCCCAGTGCCATCGTGAGGACAGTGACAAGGAAATCCTTCTCACCATTCACATTCCAAGAAGGGCGGGCTCCTAAGCGTCGGCTTCCCCGCACCCCGCGCGCCCTGCTCCTCTGGGCGCGCGGGTTTTGTTGCTTTGCGGGCATCGAATTGTTTCACGTGAAACAACGGGCAGTCAGCAGCCGGAGCGTGTGCCCTCAAATTATTAATCCCGCACGAGACATATTTCATGTGAAATGTCCCGTGCATTTTTCTGCCTATTTTGCGTGGTTTGCCTCCCCTCACCCAACTGCGTTCTCTTTGCACTTCAGACTGCAATCTGCTTCGCGCCATGTGCAAATTGTGAGAAGCTCTGGAAGGACTATCTGCCAACGCCGTTCCGGTTGTGCCTGTCATCGATCCTCAAATCCGAATTAAGTGTCATGTTCTTTGGTTCAAATACAGAAAAAAAGGGGAAAACAGTTGAAAAGCCTTGCGGTGGTTGTTATAATGAAATTCTGCAAACCTCCTCCGGGATCAACACACTGGGCTTGCAGGGAGGTGCCTCATGGCCAGAATCATCGCCGTCGTCAATCAAAAAGGTGGTGTGGGCAAAACCACAACCACCGTCAATCTCACCGCGGCCCTCCGCTCCGCTGGAAAGCAGGTGCTGCTGTGCGACTTCGATCCTCAAGCCAACGCCACATCCGGAATGGGGGTAGACAAGAACACCGTTTCTCCGAACGTTTACGATGTGCTGATTAACGGTGCAGAGCCTCAAAAAGCTGTCGTTTCTACCAAATACGGGGACGTGCTTCCGTCCAACAAAGCGCTAGCCGGTGCCGGAATTGAAATGATTGGCATTGTCAACCGGGAAAAGCTGCTGAAAGGCGCTCTGAGCGCGCTTGGCAGCCGCTACGATTATATTCTGATTGATTGTCCTCCCTCGCTAGAGCTGCTCACGGTCAATGCGCTGTGCGCCGCCGACTCTTTGCTGGTTCCAGTGCAGTGTGAATACTACGCTCTGGAGGGACTCAGCGACTTACTGTCTACCGTTCGGCTGATCAAACGAAAGCTGAACCCAAGTCTGGCGTTGGAGGGAGTTTTGCTCACGATGTTTGACAGCAGGACCAACCTGTCCCTCCAGGTTGCGGAAGAGGTGAAGCGTCATTTTCCGGGTCAGGTCTACGCCACCGTGATTCCCAGAAATGTCCGTCTGTCTGAAGCTCCCAGTCACGGGAAACCAGTTTCCGCCTATGATCCCTATTCCCGTGGGGCCGAGGCCTATGCCGCCCTGGCCCAGGAAATGGTAGCTATCCACAAATGACGGTTGAATCGGGAGACCGCGCGGGTCATTGTGATAATAAGAGGTGTATTATGGCAAAACGAAAAACAGAACTTGGCCTTGGTCGGGGGCTGAACGCCCTGCTGGGCGATCCGGACCTCCGCCCACAGGGCGAAGGTTCCGTTACCCTTCCCATTTCCCAAGTAGAGCCGGGTCTGAATCAGCCGAGAAAGCGGTTTGACCAGGATGCTCTGGCCGACTTGACGGAATCCATCCGGCTTCACGGCATCATTCAGCCGTTGACGGTACGCCGCCTGGCCTCTGGCTATTACCAGATTATTGCTGGCGAACGGCGTTGGCGCGCGGCCAAGGCCGCAGGCCTTGCCGAGATCCCCGCCGTGATTATCGAGGCAGACGATCGAAAGGTAATGGAGCTTGGCCTGATTGAAAACCTCCAGCGGGAGGATCTCAACCCCGCCGAAGAGGCACGAGGCTATCAGGCCCTTATGGCAGACTATGGCTTGACCCAAGAGCAGGTAGCCAAGCAAATGGGTAAATCCCGCCCGGCCATCGCCAACACGCTGCGGCTGCTGGCACTTCCGGAAGATCTGATGCTGCAGGTGGAAGAGGGACAGCTGTCTGCGGGGCACGCCCGTGCCATTTTGGGCGCACCCGGTGCCACCCTTCAGCGAGAGGCCGCAAAGCGGGTCATTGCAGGTCAGCTCTCCGTTCGTCAGACCGAGGCTCTGATTAAAGTTCTGCAAAAAGAAAAAAAGGACAGGCCAAAGCCAGCCGGTGAGGACTTGTCCCTGTACCTGGGGGAGCTTGAAAAAGATTTGTCCGGCCGGCTTGGCCGAAAGGTTCACATTGCTCATAAAGGAAAGAAAGGCAGGATTGAGTTGGAATACTATGACAATCAGGATCTGGAGGGACTGTTAGCCCTACTCCAGGGGATGAACAGAGGGGAGGAATTTCAACATGAATGAACCAAATGACACTTTCTCCCAATCTGAGATACCCGGGCAGAGCACACCAAATTCTGCCGGCAACTCCGTTACTCCTGGCCAAAAGACACGCCGGAAGAAATCGGTATTTCAATATATCGCCATTTTATTTGCCGCCGCATTTGTGCTACTGCTTTTTACCTACGTCATGGACAAACGGCAGAATGAGCTTCTACAGCAGCAGAACCAGGCGCAGATCGACAATCTCCAGCAATCTGTTTCCGCCGTTCAATCCCTGCAGGATCTGTATGATGAAAATACGGCGCTGA
>JAYFPV010000270.1:0-2767 GCA_034927465.1 Lawsonibacter sp. | reverse complement strand
TACGCCGGGGAAGTGGGAATAGGGCGAATTCACATCCGATCCTTTGCCGAACTGGAGAAAGCGGAATAAAGAGTTTGTTTTTCGGGAAGGGAAGAGGGCCAAATTTCCGGGTAAGCGATAAATAAAAGCCCCAAACCATAATCAACAACAAAATCAGCGGTTTAGAAGACAAGGAATCCTAAACCAGGTGGACAAATCACTCGAGAATGCTATCTTTACACAAAATAGCCCATGTGTCACCTGGACTGTGCTATCATAGACGAATTGGCACGGATGACCAGGATAGACGCATGGGTTTGATTTTTGGATAAACTGCGATATCGAACCTTTCGGGAATGGAACAGCTGCCTGATGACGAGGAGAATATATTCTGCTTTGCTTCGAGCCCGCGACTTCTGTCATTCGATATACCGATCCCAGTCAACCCCGAGGAGCCCGTGTTTTACGGTGAAACCGATTGTGCGCGTTAGTCCGGAAGCCTATACGGAAAAGATGCGCGCCTTTTTAATTTTCAGACGTTTCTCTATGTATATATAACTCTTCTTTTTCTCACCTCAGGATGGAATACACTGAAGGACCTGTTGACAAAGTTGGTTTCTCATCACGCAAAGGATGACAAACGTGTCAAATGCGGTGGTAAAAAGTGGAACAGTCTGAGATTATGCTGCAAACCTTCAACGTGGATGGGCTTTAAACGCCCAACGCCATCACCGCTCGCTTCATGTTCAAAGCCGTAGCGGAAAGAAGACACTCTTCCCTCGCACGGAGAATGCCTCTTTTACGAATACTTTGTAAGCAGTGTTCGCGTTTTAGAACGGCATATGTTCCTTCTGCCCATATTTGCCGAAGTTTCATCATGAATTTCATTTCAAGACTTTCTGCTCTGATTCGATTTCGTGCAGATGCCGGGTAGAAACTGCCGCCAATAATTCTGCGTGATTTCAATTTCTTAATACAGGTTCTTTTACGAGGGCAGGCCTCGCAGTCTTCTTCTTTTGATTTGTAATAGCGAAGATAATTCCCGGTCGATTGAACGCAGTATAGCTTTTCATAACTTAAGCGATACCCTTCTGGGCAGATGAACTCATCATCTTCAGCAACATATTGGAAACCACTTTTTTCTGGACTGTTGGTAAAATTGACAGGGGGGATAAAGCCCTTTATTCCCAGAAGTTCAAGCCCCCGGTGCACAGCGCTGACATCATACCCTCGATCCAATGCGATCCGCTTAAGAGGAATCCCCTGCTTGATCTGTTTCTCAATGCCCCGTAAACAAACGCTGCTTTCCTTTTGGTTGGCAGAATAGGTATCGACGCCTGTAATGATTCCGTGCCCACAATCGACTGTAGTTTCGACAAGATAGCCTAATCCGCTTTTCTTACCATGATGAATCTGGCCGCAATCAGGATCGGTTTGACTTGTCGTGCGGTGGATGATTTGTGTTCTATCTTCGACTTTTCGGAAACCAGGTTCTTTTTCAAGCTCCTCGTCCAGTGCTGAAAGATAGCTTTGCATTCCCAGTTTTACTGTTTCATGAAGTTTGACTTGAGAATAACTTGATACATTGGCTGGCAAGTAGCTTCCGTCCCCAACTGTACATTCTCCAGTGACCAGTCCTAACGTAATACACTGTTGTAAAATACCGGAGAATACATCTTCGAAAACGCCACTTTGATCAAAACGCCGTTTTCGATTCTGGCTAAATGTTGAATGATCTGGAACTCGGTCGGATATGTTTAGATTGCAGAACCATCGATACGCCAAGTTAAGGTTTACCTCTTCTTCCAATCGCCGCTCACTTTTAATCCCATATAGATAACCGATCAGGAGCATCTTAACAAGTAAAACTGGATCGATCGAAGGCCGCCCGGTCTGTGCGTATAAATCCTGTGCCTTTTCATATATGAAACCGAACTGAAGGCTACGCTGTATCTTCCTGAGAAGATGGTTCTTTGGAACCATCGCCTCAATGTCAATCACTTCAAATGCTATCTGCCCACTTTGCCGCCCCATCATGTCGATCACCTCATGCAATCATTATACCATATATTGGGTTGTGAGGTGACTTTGTCAACAGGTCCATCAGATTGCACACAATGGAGAGGATCACAAAGGGTGTTCGCCATCTGGGATACTTCTTTGCAATCCAGAACAGGCAAATCAGTAACAGTATCAGAGCTATCGCATAATACAGCGCTTGATCTCCAAGAATTGAATTGCTGATCAGCATATTCCTATCCTCCCTTGCGTTATGTTTGCCATTATTATACATCACGCAATGCAATTTGGATATTGTTGTTTTAATCCTTTCGGTCAAGACGCCGCATGATGTTGTATATTCAGGTTTGCCTTCCCACCCGGAATCTGCCCATTATTCAGGGGATATCCTTGCCAGCAGCCTGCTCGAAGTTGTCGGTAGCGTTTACACTTGACAACTCATTCTAATGTCGCTACTATTCCAATAACAGGATTGCCTTTATATAGTTTAAGGACCAGCATTTCATTACTTATCAGTTCCGTTTTTCAATCACATTTCAGAATGTATTGTATAGTAACGGAAATGTTTGAAATAAAGAGGTAAAGGGATTGTGCGGGTAAACATATTGCGTTTTGTTATATCTAAGCATTTCACAAAAACATTGTTATACATCCTTGTCGTTTTCATGTGTTTTGGATTATCACAAAACGCAGTAAAACATGCTTTTGGAGAAACTCTTACCCAAAACCAGATTCCTGATGCGCCTCAACGGAACGTTGTCTTTCCATT
>JAYFPV010000383.1:0-9998 GCA_034927465.1 Lawsonibacter sp. | reverse complement strand
ATGTGGATTATGTCCACGCGTTTTTACAGGAATACGACGTTCAGCACGGGCTGGATGGCATGGAAAAAGTGCGCAGCCTGCTGTCCGTTCTGCCTATCCTGAAGCGGGCCGAGGGCCAGACCGTGGTAGTCAAATATGGTGGATCCGCCATCGGAGCGGAGGCCCAGGAAGACACCACCCTCCAGGATGTGGCCGCGCTGCGGATGGTTGGCGTCCGAGTGGTGCTGGTTCACGGGGGCGGCAAGCACATCACTGCCCTGCTGGAGAAGCTGAAGGTGCCCACCCAATTTATGAACGGCTATCGGGTAACGGACGACGCTGCCCTGGAGGCGGCCGAGCTGGCCCTGTCCGCCCAGGTGAATAAGACGATTGTTGCGGATTTGGCTCGGCTGGAGGTGTCTGCCGTTGGCATTTCAGGCAAAGACGGGACACTGATTACCGCTGCGGTAAAGGACCCGGCGCTGGGCCGGGTAGGGGCAATTACAAAGGTAAACACCAAGGTGCTGGATACCTTATTGGATGCCGGATTTCTGCCCGTGGTCTCCCCCCTCGCGCTGGGGGAGGACGGAGGCACCCTGAACTGCAACGCCGACGATGCCGCACGGGCGGTGGCCGAGGCTATGGGAGCCCACAAGCTGATCTTCCTCACCGACATCGGCGGGGTGCTGATCGACAGCCACAACACCAAGACGGCCGTGCCCTTTATGGATGTGAAGCGGGCCGAAGAGCTTATAGACGCCGGGCTGATTGCCGGTGGCATGGTGCCCAAGGTTCGGGGCTGTGTTCACGCCATCCAATCTGGTGTGGGCCAGGTGTCGATCTTGGACGCCCGGTTGGAGCACGCGCTGCTGCTGGAGATGCTGGGCCAGCGCGTCCAGGGGACGACCGTCACAGGGTGATGGCGGGATACCAGAGAAGAACTTCTTATCCCAACGAAGATAGAAAATCAAAAAAGGATGGCTGATTAATCAGCCATCCTTTTTTGCGTAGCCTCGGGGGAGTGCCAGGTCGTCCTGACACGAGATTGGTGCGGAGCGGAAGTGTCGGCCGGCGTTTATTCCTACGGCACAAGCTCATTTTCACGGTAATACTGGGCGGAAAGGAAGTCGGATAAAAAAGATGCATCCTCCTCCGGAAGAAGGTTGGCGAGCGTGCCATCCTTCCAGTACAGGTCCCAAACATGGACGACAGGGGTGATGTCTCGCAGTTGGTTGGACAGCGCCATAAAACCTGGTCCTGTCCAGCTGCACTGGTCGAAGACCTCGGGCATTAAAAAGCAGGGAGAAAAGTCGCCGCCGTCCCCCACAAAATCGCTGCCCAGAACCTGTTTGGCGGCCGAGTTGGCCCAGATCACATAGGGGGTGGAGTAGTAATCAAAAAACCCCTCGACAGTGGACAGGTCAAAATTTACCCCCAGCTCGGTGTAGACAGAATTTCCGTTTCCGCCCCAGGGCTTGTGATCCCCGAAGAGAACCAGCACCACCGGCTGATCCAGCGCCTCAAGGTCGGCGGCCAGACCGGTCATGGCATCAATGGTGTCGGCAATCCCACGCAGATAATTGTTCAGAATGTTGCAAGTCTCCGCCCCAAGACCGGAGTTGGCGGGAGTGAGGAGCTCTTCCCCGACGGTGTACCCCCACTCATATGGCCCATGGTTCTGATAGGACACAGAAAAGGAGAAACACGGGGATGTAGGTATCTCCTCCTCCAGCTGGAGCAGGAGCTCGTCAGCCAGCACATGGTCGGAATTGTAGACAGCGGAGACAGGGTCTACCAGAGAGGCGTAGTGGTTTTCGGTAAACCAGTAATCCTCAAAGCCCAGGTACTGGTTCACATTCTGCCGGTTGTAAAACCAACCGTAGCCCGGATGGCTGCCAAACGTCCGATAGCCCTGATTTCTCAGATACCATACGTAGGAGTCGGTGACTTTCCGAAACTCGTCGTGGGTGGTATAGCCGGTGAGAAAGCCCCACTCGCTGTCCACGGTTCCCCCAGCGAAGATGTTGGTCACCAAATTTCCGGAGACCGATTCCGTCTCCAGTTGGTGCCAGGGTGCGTAGACGCGCTCCACAGCTTCCAGATTTGCCAACGTATCAAAGTCGGTAAAATCGCAGAACGCCTCCATCATAATGCCCATGACCGAAACCTTTTTGTCTTCTGGAATGTTGGTATCGGGATACTGAGCCAGAAAAGCGGCAGCTGCCTCCCGATCATAGCCTTTTGGCGGAGTTGGAAACATATCCCGAACACTGTATAGAAAGGGATAAATGCAGCCCTTGGATACAAAAACCTCCACGTCGGACCATTGGTTAATGAAGCGGTTGTTGGCAGTCTTCTGATAAATGCGGGGGCTGGTGAACAGAGAAACAAACGTTATGGCAAGGAGAGAAAGGCAGGATAATGTGCCAAAGGCGCGGTTCCATCCCCCACGCAGGCCATGTGGCATGAAAAAGAACGCGAAAAGCAGTCCCGCTGCCAGGCAGACAACAGAGAACCAGACAAGCCAGGTCAGATCTAGGGCGTAGTCCCCAACAATGCCCTTGGCCTCGGCGGCCAGCCGAAGGTCGGCCGCGAGAAGAGGGTCGGAGCGCAAGCGGATTTTGAAATAGTTGACCATGGCTACCCCTACCACGGGGAGAAAGCTGAACAAAAAGCCGACCCAGGCCCGGCGGGACAGAAAATAGAACAGCCAGATCAGCAGAACCGGGGGCAGCAGGTTTAATACCAAAATCAGAGGGGCGCGAAAGTAGGAGATAAAAATGATCCGGCTGGCCAAGTTCACATAGGCGGTCGCCGCAAACAGCAGGGCAAGTACACCCACGCAGCAGCCCAGCCCCGTGAGAGACAGGGCCAGCCAGACACGATGGGCCTGCCCGTATTGATCTTCCGCTCCCGCGGGCAGGCGCATAATTTGGAGGAGAGTTTTCATCAAAACGACCTCGTTTAACCAAAGAATAGATGGATTTCGACATATTCAGCCAAAAGTATACCATAAATTTTCGAAAAAGGAAAGGCTGGGGCGCAGCATATGCGCTCCAGCCGTAATTGGCAAAAAAATCTTGGGGGAATTGGTTCAAAGTACCATCACATGTTTTTGGGACGCCCCCATGCCTTCATGCCGGCCGCCAGAAAACGATCCTGGTCCAGAAATTTGGCCCGTCGATTGAGAAACCAAAGGGAGGCCAGAAAATAGAATACCGCGCCGGAAATTAGGTTGATCCCATAATTCAGGTGAAGCCCAAACAGGCCGCACAGCACAAGGGCTGCGGTTACCAAAGGTAAAATGGGAAACAGCGGTGCCACAAAGGTGCGCGGGATTGAGCCAAGCGGATACATGCGTCGGAAACGGAACAGCATCAGGCAGGTCAGCAGATAGACCATCAGCGCGGAAAAAATGGAGAAGGTGACCACCTGATCCAGCAGGCCGGTCATGGCAAAGGCCAGGGAGATGGGCAGAAGAAAGAGGATGGCCCGGTAGTTGGATTTGTATTTGGGATGTACCTTGGCAAACACGTCGGGCAGCAGGGTATCCCGGGACAGAGCGGCCCAGGCGTGACTGGCGTCGTTGATACAGCCGTTGGCGCTGGCCAGGCAGGCCAGAATGGAACCTACGAACAGGGCGACGGCCACGAACAGCTTTCCGGTGGCCAGCGCGGCCTCGTACAGCGGATAGACGGAAGTGCCCAGCGAGCCGGCGGGAATCAGACCGGAGCAAACAAACCAGGTTATGGTGCCCCCAATCACCAGGGTGCAGAGACTGACGATTCCGCCCAGGGGGATGGAACGGCCCGGACTTCGGCACTCGTCGGCGGCCATGGCGGTGCCCTCCACCCCCAGGAAGAACCAGCAGGAATAGCCGATGGCGGCCATAATACCCAGCTTGCCGTAAGGAAGGCCGTTGGTCCGCTCCTTCAGCTGGAGAAGGGTGGCTTTGGGATCGTAGAAGTTGGTGGAGATCAGCAGCAGGATGATGCTGCTGAAGGCCACTGCGGTGATGACAAAGTTCAGCGTCAGTGTGGCCTGTGCCCCGCGGTAGTTGAGAAACGTCAGGAGCAGCAGCGTCAAAATGGTAAAGGGAAGAACCTGAAGCCCCGGATTCAGGGAATTCAGCAACTGGCCCACCACGATGACGTCGCCGGCCTCCAGCATGACATATTCCAGCACCAACATCAGTCCCACGTTAAAGGCGGCCAGAGGGCCCAGCAGGTATTTGGCCATAGTATACTGCCCCCCGGCTTCTGGCATCACGGTGGCCATCTCCGAGACCATCATCACCTGGCCTGCAAACATGATGCTCATGGTCCACAGTCCCAGAATGGCGGCCAGAGAACCGCCCTGAAGAATGGTGAGGTTCCAGCCCATAAAATCGCCCACCAGAACGATGCCCACGCCCAGGGCCCAGACATGAACGGGACCCAGAACGCGGGTGACGGACGGGGCGCGGGCCTGTCTGTCATTGTTGGGAGTCATAGCCCGAAACCTCCTGTTCGGTATGTGTGTCCTTTTTCTGCTGTTTGAAGGACAGCTCAGTACGGATAAAGTCGGTGACCAAAAGACCACCAACGAAGAAGCACAGGATCCATGCGGCAAGGGTGATGGCCTGCGTCATGGCTCATCCTCCTCCTTCTGACTGAAATAGTGTTGCACCAGGCGGCGCAGACTGGCCAGGCTAGTCTTCAGCATGAAGCCAAGGTAAACGGCCAGTGAGACAATGACACCGCCTAACAAGGGGAGCCGAATCGAATAGCCCGAGCAGGCGTGAGCAGAAGATTTGCTGATTAGCATGGTGGTCAGCAAAACAACAAAGCACAGGATCAGAACGAACAGGATGTCCCAGACCATCAACAGGGTTTCTTTCCAGTGCCGTTTCTTCATTGCTGCCCATCCTCCGTTTGCATGCGCATTTGATCCAGGTAAAAGAGATCTTGGCTATATACACTGGTCTTGTGCTGGGACAGGTTCCGCAGAACCCATAGGGGGCTGCCGCACATGACCAGCAGGGCGGTTAGGCAGACTGTAGCAAGCACCGCCTTCAAAGCGGGGTCGTCTGTAAGAGGCAGTACCTGAGCAAGGGTAAACAAAATGGTTGCTGCCACTGCGGCCAAACAGGCAAGCAGTAAAATGCAATCCTTATGCAGCATACGAGCAATCAATTTCTCTCCGTTCTCCACAACGGCGTCTCCTTTTATAAGAATTCAAAATTTCACGCAATAGGCGGAAAAATATTAAAAAATGATGGTTTTTAGCGAAGTAGATTGGATTTTTATTTGTGTTCCGAAAGGAGAACGCAAATGATCACTTGTATGCATGTTTAAAAATTACTATAATCGCAACGGAGCACGTTGTCAATCGCCACGAGGCATTTATCTACAATTTATGGCAGATCTTGAACGAAAAAACCCCGACAGGGAGTGCTTCAGCACTCCCTGTCGGGGAGAACGGATGATTGGGTCGGGCAGATCAATAGGTCAGCTTCTCTTCCAGCCAGGGCTTCAGCTGGCTGATGGGGACGCGCACCTGCTCCATGGTGTCCCGATTGCGGATGGTGACCGCGTCATCGGCCTGCTCGGTGTCGCTGCCCACGGTCTGAAAGTCCACGGTGATGCAGTAGGGGGTGCCCACCTCATCCTGACGGCGGTAGCGCTTGCCAATGGAGCCAGCGTCATCGTAATCCACCATCCAATATTTGGACAGCATTTCCTGAATCTCTCGGGCCTTGTCAGCCAGCTTTTTGCTCAGGGGCAGGACGGCGCACTTGAAGGGGGCCAGCGAGGGGTGCAGGCGCAGCACGGTGCGTACGTCGTTTTTCTCAGCGTCCACCACTTCCACGTCATAGGCGTCCACCAGGAAGGCCAGGGTGACGCGGTCGGCGCCCAGAGAGGGCTCGATGACATAGGGGATATAGTGCTCATTGCTCTCCTGGTCAAAATAGGTCATGTCCTTGCCGGAGGTGGTCTGGTGGGCGGTCAGGTCAAAATTGGTGCGGGAGGCCACGCCCCACAATTCGCCCCAACCGAAGGGGAAGACGAATTCAAAGTCGGTGGTGGCGTTGGAGTAGTGAGACAGCTCCTCCTGTTCGTGGTCGCGCAGACGCAGATTTTCGCTCTGCATCCCCAGATTCAGCAGCCACTGGTGGCAGAAATTCTTCCAGTAGGAGAACCAATCCAGCTCGGTGCCTGGCTTGCAGAAGAACTCCAGCTCCATCTGTTCGAACTCCCGAGTTCGGAAAGTAAAGTTACCGGGGGTGATTTCGTTGCGGAAGGACTTGCCTACCTGGCACACGCCGAAGGGCAGCTTCTTCCGGGTGGTCCTCTGGACATTCTGGAAGTTGACAAAAATGCCCTGGGCAGTCTCGGGACGGAGATAGACAGTGTTCTTGGCGTCCTCGGTGACGCCTTGGAAGGTCTTGAACATCAGGTTGAACTGGCGGATGTCGGTCCAGTTGAACTTGCCGCAGGTGGGGCAGACGATCTGGTGCTCGTTGATAAGATCCTTCATCTGAGCCTGACTCATGGCGTCCACGCTGTGGCCCAGTTCAAAGCTGTTCGCCTGGCACCAGTCCTCAATCACCTTGTCGGCGCGGAAGCGCTCTTTGCACTCCTTGCAGTCCATCAGCGGGTCAGAGAAGCCGCCCACATGGCCGGAGGCCACCCACACCTGGGGATTCATCAAAATCGCGGCGTCCAGGCCCACAGTATAGGGATTCTCCTGGACGAACTTCTTCCACCAGGCCTTTTTTACGTTGTTCTTCAGTTCTACGCCCAGGGGGCCGTAGTCCCATGTGTTAGCCAGACCGCCGTAAATTTCGCTGCCGGAAAAGATAAAGCCGCGGCCTTTGCACAGGGCCACAATTTTTTCCATGGTTTTCTCAGTGTTCTTCATGTTTTGTTGCTCCTTTTCTGTCATGGTTTTGGTTGTGACTCAGGGCAGAAAAAACGCCCTGAGCCGGAATGGCTCAGGGCGAACATTGCTTGCATGTCCGTGGTTCCACCTGAATTCGCGTATGGCTTACGCGCACTTGTGTCCCGGTAACGGCGGGAACCGGCGGGCCATTTCCTGCCCGCGCTCCAGAGTGCCGTTCCCGCCGCGCCGTGGGAGGATTTTCACCGACCATCCTCTCTCTGAAACCAGGGCACAGGGTACTGTTCTCTGTCATTGCTGTTGTACCAAGCATTTTATTACAGAACGAGGAAGCTGTCAAGGGGAAAAACCAAGCGCTCAAGCGTCTGAGCCGTCGCAAACAGAGAGCCTGAACCAGGTGGAAAAGGACATCGGTTTTGTCGGACATAACAATCACGCCTTGGTGCAAAATAATCATTGAATGTGTCCTTGGCGTATTCGAAACTGCATTGGTTCATCAGACATTGTGAATCTCTTACCGTTTTTTTGACCTTTTCCTTGCCTTTTCCCCAGGCAACGAGTATAATAAAGGGCAAATTATGGGTGTCTTGTCACCCATTCGAAGGAGGCGTCCCCAGGGATGAAAGCGAAGACCAACCTGACTATGCTGTGCGACTTTTATGAGTTGACCATGGCCAACGGCTACTTTCAAACCGGGCTGAAGGACCGGATTTGCTATTTTGATGTGTTTTATCGTTCCGTGCCGGACAAAGCAGGATTTGCGTTAACGGCCGGTTTGGCTCAGGTTATCGAGTATATCCAAGAACTTCATTTTGATCAAGAGGACCTGGACTATCTTCGCTCCAAGGGGTGCTTTTGCGAGGAATTTCTTGCCTTTCTGTCCGAATTTCGGTTTACCGGCGACATCTGGGCCATACCTGAGGGGACGCCAGTGTTTCCGGGAGAACCGATCCTCACCGTTCGCGCCCCGGCCATTCAGGCCCAGTTTGTCGAGACCTTTGTGCTTTTGACCCTGAACCACCAGAGTCTGATTGCCACCAAGTCAAACCGCATTGTCCGGGCTGCCGAGGGGCGGCCAGTGGCGGAATTCGGGTCGCGTCGTGCGCAGGGCTCCGATGGGGCACTGCTGGGGGCCCGGGCCAGCTATATCGCCGGCTGCGCCGCTACCGCCTGTACCATGGCCGATCAACGGTATGGCTCTCCCGCCACCGGCACCATGGCCCACTCCTGGGTGCAGATGTTCGCGGACGAATATACGGCCTTTCGCACCTATTGCGAGCTTTATCCAAACAATGCCACGCTGCTGGTGGATACCTACAACGTACTGAAGTCCGGAGTTCCCAATGCCATTCGGGCGTTTCAGGAGGTGTTACTCCCTCAGGGCATTACCAAGTGCGGCATCCGGCTGGACTCGGGGGATTTGACCTATCTGTCCCAGAAGGCCCGTCAGATGCTGGACGAAGCCGGATTGACTGAGTGCAAGATTTTTGCCTCGAATGCTCTGGACGAGTATATCATTCGGGATCTGGTGCGCCAGAGCGCACGCATTGACTCATTCGGCGTGGGCGAGCGGCTGATTACCTCCCGCAGTGAGCCTGTCTTCTGGGGGGTGTACAAGCTGGTTGCCATTGAGGATGAGAAGGGAACGATTGTTCCGAAGATTAAAATCAGCGAGAATGCCGCCAAGATTACCACCCCCCACTTTAAAAAGGTGTACCGCATTTTCTCTAAGGACACGGGAAAGGCAGAGGCTGACCTGATCTGCCTGCACGACGAGGAATTTGATTTTTCTCAGCCATTGGAGCTCTTTGATCCGGACGCTACCTGGAAGCGGAAGGTGTTTACTGATATTGAGGCCCGGGAACTGCTGGAGCCGGTTTTCCAAGCGGGCAAGCTGGTGTATCACGCTCCCGATCTTCAGACCAGCCGGGCTTACTGTCAGCGGCAGGTGGATGCCCTGTGGGATGAGGTCAAACGTTTTGAGAATCCGCATAACTATTACGTGGATTTATCTCAAAAGCTGTGGGATATTAAGCAGGCGCTGCTGAACAGTCACGATATGCCATAAAAAGAGAACCAGGGGCTAAAAAATCCGGAGAGAAATTGGGTTTGCTTTTTCGCTTTTTTTATGGTATACTATTAAAAAGTGTTAAATAAATAAAAAAGAACCGTCTGTCAAGAAGGGCTTTTGATATTGCACCTTGTGGTGCTGTATGGAAAGCCCTTCTTTTTTCACACCGACGATTCCGGAACGGGCAGTTACAATTAAATACAAAAGAACCGTCTGAGAAGAAGGGCTTTTGATATTGCACCCTTTGGTGCCGTATGGAAAGCCCTTCTTTTTTATTTTAACGCTATATCACTCGCGGTCGCGCGGTATAGAATTGAAATTTTATATTACAAGGAGGATCACAATGGATATCATTCCAGTAGAAAAACGAAATGAAAAGGCGAAAGCAAAACAGCTGCGGCGGGCTGGCATTGTGCCCTGCTGTGTCTATGGCGGGTCCCTGTCGGAGTCAATTTCCATTCAGATGGATCAGCAGGCGGCCAACAAGCTGTTTCGCGTAAAGCGGAACGGGAGCAAGGTTCA
This sequence comes from Lawsonibacter sp., assembly GCA_034927465.1. Taxonomy (GTDB): domain Bacteria; phylum Bacillota; class Clostridia; order Oscillospirales; family Oscillospiraceae; genus Lawsonibacter. The sequence goes on along the minus strand of JAYFPV010000383.1, from coordinate 544 downwards.
GCTGAAACTAGAGGAACAGATCATTCCCGTTCAGATCAAAGACAAAACGCGAAACTTTGCGAACAATGAAATTGAACATATTGGCTTTCAGGCGCTGAAGGCAGACCAAAAGGTCAACAGCGTGGCCCATATTATCTTGGAAAATGCGGATACTGTGGCCGGCATTTTAGAAAAAATGCAGCTTGAGGTGCCCTATGCTTCGCTTCCGAAGGATATGATTGACACCGTTTGCGTGGATCTGGAAGGCATGCGGCCTGGAACTACCTTAACCGTGGGAGACATTCCGGAATTCCGGCAGGAAACGATTGGGCTTCAAATAGCTGCGGACAGCATGGTGGTCAGAATTCGCGACAAAAAGCGCTCGATGACTACACAGGCAGCGGAATAGCCCACAGAGATTGGATCCAGACACCAGAAAAGAGTTTTGAGTGTGGCGTGGTTGCATGAAAGGCTCTTTCTTTATTTTGAAAGGAGCAGCAGGATGCAATTGATTGGACAGACGATCCATCACAAGGCGTTTGGAAACGGCGTTGTGACAGACTGG
>JAYFPV010000435.1:0-5653 GCA_034927465.1 Lawsonibacter sp. | reverse complement strand
CCCAGCAGGCCGGCAGAGGGGTCAGAGGGGTCAAAATTTCTCCCCGCCCTTCGGCCAGAGCGGTGCCGCCCAACACACAGTACGGCACGTCGGAACCCACCCGCTCTCCCACCCGGATCAGCTCGTCCTGAGAAAAGGGCATCCCCTCCAGCTCGTTCAGCGCCTGCAGAACGGCGGCGGCGTCACTGCTTCCTCCCGCCATACCGGCACACACCGGAATCTGTTTTGTCAGGCTGATATCCAGTCCTCTTGGTTCCCGGCCCAGAGTCTCATAGAAGCACAGAGCGGCTTTCCCGGCCAGATTCCGTTCCCCGCAGGGCAGAAAGCTGAGGTTGGAACGCACCCGCATTCCTCGGTCTCCGCTTTCCCGCAGAACCAGAGTATCCGCCAGCGTGATGGACTGCATCACCATTTTCAGATCGTGATAGCCGTCTGGCCGCTTGCCCAGCACATCCAGAGTCAGATTCAATTTTGCCCGAGCCTGGATCTCCATACAGTCCACCTCTCTTCGTTTTTTTATTACTCCCGGATTTTCCGAGCCTCCAGATAAAATCGCTTATCCTGCGCCTCTCCCATGGAGAAGGTCTTCCGAGGCAGAACCCCGTCGTGAATCACGGTTGGGAACAGTTCCTCCTTGCCCATGGGCGGCAATAGAAATGCGATGGACTGGGGCCGTCCTGCCAGCCGGGCTGCTACGTCTGCCCCGTGAATGTAGTCAACGCGCGCCTCCGGGTGGCAGGCCAGATAATCATCCAGGAAAGTCTGAAGCGTTCCCACCGGCAGCTGAGCTTTGGGCGACGCAACGATAACCCTGCCCCAAATATCCCCGTACACATAGGGAAGAATGTGGCCCGTCCCCTCCTCCGAGGCGCCTTCCTTCTCCCGGTGGGCTTCGGGGTAGTACTCGACCATGGCGCCCAGCAGCTCCTCCGGCTCTACCCCAAACACTACCCGGTGAATGGGCTCGAACTCCAGGGATTCGTCATGGAGGTTGACCAACTCACACAGGGCATACCGCGCCGGCAGGTCGTTCCACTGCTCCGGGGCAGTAAACCGCTTCTGCCGCTCGTAGCACTCCTTGGCGGTAGCCAGAGAGTGGTTGCCGTCCCCCACGGCGAACAGGAGCACCGCCTGATCACGGGTGTGATAGCGGGTGTTGAAGGCAGTGGGATCCGCCAGGGCAAGCAGGGCCTTGCCCACCCGCTCCTTCTGCCCCTCCGTCAGCTGCCAGCCCCGGATCTCTCCCCCCTGCTCCATTAGAGTAAAATCGTAAACCGCTTCCATCTCTCCCGTCTGCTTGGACAGAGGCTCGATAACCGTCTTCTCCGGATCATCGGTCAGCAGCATCACGTGTGGCAGCTCGATCGGAGCATTTTTCCGCACTGCCACCCGCGGTGGGATGCGGGAAAGCACAGTTCCCTCGGTGGCCCGGATGGGTGCTACCGAGCCTGGCTCGTAATCATACTGCTCCAGATCCACCATACCAATCAGGCCCTGGCGTACCTTCCCGTTGCCCAGCGTCCGCTCCACATAAAACAGGCTGTCCGGATATTCCGCAAACCACCCCTCCCGCAGATAGCGTGTCATGGTGTTGTTGATCTCCATGATATCGGTTTCCACGTTTGGGCCCTCCAGGCAGCTTTCCGGCAGAATAAGCCGCAGGGCGGACGGGGCACGGCCAATCCGCTTGTCCACCCGCTGCCAATACTCCGGCTGAGAAGTATATTGGTCGCAGGCCACCACCGACCACAGGGACAGGTCACAGTTCCGGGGCAGCAAAATATCGGCGGGTTTAAACGGTAATGTCTCAAATGTATGTTCCATTGCTGGGACTCCTTTTTCTCCAAAAATTCCAATCGTTCCGGCGCTCCGCCGCACTTTATCAAAGATAGCTCGTAGCCGAACCGCTCGATCAGTTCATCGCGTTTTTGATGGCGGAGAGAAGGTCGTCAAATTCCTCAAAACTTGGAATGTCTGGGTTGTCCGCCTTGATTTTATCTGGGCTCTTGAACAGGAATCCAGCCCTGCTTGCCTTAATCATCCCAAGATCGTTGTAACTGTCCCCGCTGGCAATGGTCTGATAGCCGATGGATTGCAGGGCCCGCACCGTGGTGAGTTTGGACTGTTCACAGCGCATCTGAAACCCGGTGATTTCCCCGCTGGGTGCCACCTCCAACGTGTTGCAGAAAATGGTAGGCCAGCCCAGCTTTTCCATCAGGGGCTTGGCAAACTGCTCGAAGGTGTCGCTGAGGATGATCACCTGGGTAAAGGCGCGCAATTCGTCCAAAAACTTCTTTGCCCCCGGAAGGGGATCGATGGTGGCGATGGTCTGCTGAATTTCCTTCAGACCCAGACCATGCGCCTTCAAAATGCCCAGTCGCCATTTCATCAGCTTGTCATAGTCCGGCTCATCCCGGGTTGTGCGCTTCAGCTCTGGGATGCCGCTGGCCTTCGCAAACGCGATCCAAATCTCCGGAACCAGCACGCCTTCCATATCCAAACAGGTAATATACATCATGTTCTTCCTCTCATTAGTACAGATACTTTTCATTCTTCCCGGCCTGTCAAGCCTCTTCTTTCCCCTGCTTGCGGCGCAGGTTAGTCAGAAAGTTGTCCATACGGCTGATCGATTCGGCAATATCGCGCATGGAGGCGGCATAGCAGGCTCTGACGAAGCCCTCCCCCCCGGGGCCAAAGGCGCTGCCGGGGATCACGGCCACTTTCTCCTCCATCAGGAACCGCTCGCAAAATTCTTCGCTGGTCAGCCCGGTGGACTGAATGCAGGGAAATACGAAAAATGCCCCCTTTGGCTCAAAACAGGTCAGCCCAATGCGATTGAGGTTTTCCACCAGGTAACGGCGGCGGCGGTCGTACTCCTCCCGCATATGTTCAATGTCCCCGTCGCCGTTTCGCATGGCCTCCACAGCGGCATACTGGCTGGTGGTGGGGGCTGACATAATGCCGAACTGATGGAGTTTGGTCATCGCCCCGATGATAGGCTTGGGCGCACAGACATAGCCCATACGCCAGCCCGTCATGGCGTGGCTTTTGGAGAAGCCGTTGACCACAACGGTGCGCTCGTACATGTCGGTGATATTAGCCATGGAGACGTGGCGCTGGCCATAGGTCAGCTCGGCGTAAATTTCATCGGAGAGCACCATAATATTGGTTCCCCGCAAAACCTCTGCAATGGCTTCCAGATCCCGGCGCTCCATAATGCCGCCGGTGGGATTGGAGGGGAAAGGCAGCACCAAAACTTTGGTCTTTGGCGTAATGGCCGCCTTCAGCTCCACATACACCGGCACGCCCCCTGCCATCTCGGCCAGCGGCCCGTAGCAGACGAAGGAAGGGGAGGGAACAACGACCTCATCCCCCGGATTCAGCATCACCCGCAGGGCCAGATCAATGGCCTCGCTGCCGCCCACCGTGACCAGAATCTGGCCATTGTAGTCGTACTGCAGATCAAAGCGGCGATTCAGATAAGCCGCAACTTCCCGCCGGAGCTGGAGCATGCCGGCGTTGGAGGTATACTTGGTGTGGCCCCGCTCCAGGGAATAGATGCCCGCGTCCCGGATGTGCCAGGGGGTTACGAAGTCAGGCTCTCCGATTCCAAGGGAAATTGCGTCGCTCATTTCCTCCAAAATATCAAAAAACTTTCGGATGCCGGAGGGCTTGACCCCCTGGATCTTCTCGTTCAGGATCTGGTCGTAGTTCATACGAAGATATACTCCCTTTCCTCGGGCTCCTGGGGACGGAACACCAGGTGCTTCTCTTTATATTTTTTCAGGATGAAGTGGGTGGCGGTGCCGGTTACTCCCTGGATGGGCGCCAGGCGCTCACCGACGAATTGAGCCACTTCCCGCAGGGTTCGTCCCGAAATAATGACCGTCAGGTCGAAGGACCCGCTCATCAGATACATGCTCTCTACCTCGTCATACTGGTAGATGCGCTCTGCAATGCGGTCAAATCCGTCGATGGACTGGGGTGTCACATTCACTTCGATCAGGGCGGTCACCGCCTCCCGGCGCACCCGGTCCCAGTCAATAATTGCCTTGTAACCGAGAACAATCCGTTCCTTCTCGTATTTCTGAATGGCTGCCTTTGCATCCTCCACAGACATCCCTGCGGCTGCTGCCAACTGCTCAATGCTCATGGTGCAGTCCTGTTCCAACAATTCCAACAGCTTTTCCATGCCGGTCTCCTCCGCTTCGTCTTAATTTCCCGTTTGATTCGACGGGTTCAGAATATTATACACAGATCGGCAAAGAAAAACAATCCTGTACTTTTCATTCTGCTTCAGTTCGTTTCTCCTATGGCCGGAACCACACCTCCGCCACCGGCGGAGGTGTTGTTCCCAGATATACGGGCTGCCAAAGGCAGGCGGTTCGTGCGCGCAGGCAGCCCGCGACCCGCTCTATCCGGGTCGCCACCCTCGCATGGCCTCCTCCAGCTTTTCCAGCGCTCTCTTTTCAATGCGCGATACAGTTCATCCCGGCAATTGTAAGCGTTTTGCCCCAAAAAATAGGTGGAGCCATCCAGACGCCCCCGGTCGCCCGAGATCTATTTGGTCGTTTCCATCGGACAACCGCGAAACCGGATGATAATTTGTTTGTCTTGGGTCAGTTCTACCCGCTCGATCAAGCTAACCAGCAGCTCCCGATTGGTGGGAATACCGTCCAAAAAACGCTGCACTAACTGTTCTGCCTGGTCCTCTTTCAACGGTCGGGCGTCCGGCTGCCGGAGCTTTTCCAGCTTCTCCTCCATGCCCCCGCGCTCTGCTTTGAGCCGCGGGTACATGCGCTCAAAGTCGGAATGATCCAGAATGCCGCTGAGTTTATCCAGATACATCTGATCCATCCGGGCAGTCAGATCTCGGAGTTTTAAGGTCAAGGCGTTGGTCTCCTTTTCCTCGAGCTTCTCCTTCCTGGCCCGCTCCAACGCCTGCTCCGCGAGGGGAATCAGTTCCTCCTTGTTCAGACACTGCCGGCAAACTTCCCACACCTTGGCTGTCACCGCGTCGGTCACCGTTTTTTCCTTGATGGAGTGACACGTGCAAATGCCCCCTTTGGTAAACCGCTGATAGGTGCGGCAGACAAAGTACAGCACATCCTCCCCCTTGGCGTTTGGCCGGTTGAGCACTGCCATTGGGCAGCCACATTCGTGGCAGCAGATCAGCCCCTTGAGCAGAAAGTCATAGGTCCTGCTTCGTGTGTGCCTGCGGCTGCGCAGCAGCAGCCCAACCTTTTGAAAGACCGCTGGATCAATCAGGGGCTTGTGAGTCCCTTCCACCACGACCCAGTCTTCTCTTGCCTGCTTTTGGCACTTTTTGGATTTGTAGCTGATCTTTACACTGCGTCCTTGCACCATGTTTCCAATGTAGGTTTCATTTTGCAGCATGTCGGAAATGCGCTCACTGGACCAAAGCCCTGCGTAGGGTCCGGCGTGACTCTGCGGCAGCCCCGCGTAGACGGCTGGGGTGGGTACCTCATCGGTGTTCAGCGCAGCCGCAATCTGCCGGCAGGATGTCCCCTCCAACGCCATGGCGAAGATCCGCTGCACAACGGGTGCCGCTGCTTCATCGATGACGATTTTATTCTTCTCGGTGGGGTGCATTTTGTAGCCGTAGACCGGCTTGCCTCCGATGAACTGCCCC
>JAYFPV010000092.1:0-1762 GCA_034927465.1 Lawsonibacter sp. | reverse complement strand
CACGTCTGATGAGTCTGCCACTCCGTCGTCGAGGATGACCACGCTTTTTAACAATGCTTTATAATCGGGATGAGTGGATGATTGACTGCACCAGTCTTGCATACCTACAGAGGTGCCGATAGTCAGCTGACCGTTTTCGTCGATCCCCCAGCCGCTCCCGCTGGGCGGCGCGTCCGCCAGTGCTGTCATGGGCAGCAGGGACAAAGCCATGCACACCGTTAGAAGAACACTCAAAAGCTTTTTGATAGTTTTCATTCATCTTTTCCTCCTCTTAAAAAATTCTTGTTATTTCTGCGCCAGCTGAAACAGCTCGTTCAGCGAAACCTCAACCTTGTTGTCCCACCTGATATAGCTGCCGTCGGTGACGGCCCGCCCGAACAATTCCTTATCCGCAAGAATACCGAATCGCATCGTCTCCAACCGGCTCTTTAGGCTTAATATCACGCTGCTGCCGTTATCCAGCTTGACCTCCAAACGATAATCCTCCTGCGGTACAAGGTCGATAATTTTACTCATTTTTGTCACCTCCCGCAAAACAAAAAATCCACCATACAAAATATTGTACAGTGGATTTTTGGCTAGTAGCAGTACCCGTCGGGTACTCTTTTAAGGCTAATTTCAGATCATGGAATCAATGTTCTGCTTAAGAAGGCTGCGTGAGCTTATCCCAAGCTTTTCAAACACGCTTTTCAGATACTTTTTGACCGTGTTTCAGAAATATATAAACGCTCTCCAATCTCTTTGTTTGAGCAGCCCTCTGCGGCCAGGCGGGCGATCTCTGTCTCCCGTTCTGTCAACGCTTGCTTGCTTGCGTTAAAATAGCCGTCCCGAATCCGCGCCACGGCGGTATAACGTCCGAATTCGTGTGATATTCTCGCGGTATTTGCCTTCGCCCAAAAGCGCGTTGAGAATCGGGCTTATTTCGTCGCTGTTTTCCACGAAGGGCTGCTCCTTATCAAAATGCAAAAAGGCACAACAGCTTTTTAACTGTCGTGCCTTACATCAATTTATCCTGTTTTGTGTTCGTCGCGTGTGAGTTCGAATCCAAACTGAATTTCCAATGCCCTTTGAGTTCCTCAAAAGCCTGCAAACCCGCATGAATGAAAGAAAGTTGACAAGTTTTCTCATTGAAAACTTGTCAACTTATCCTGGTGCGCGAGGCGGGAGTCGAACCCGCACGCCCTTGCGAGCACTGGCACCTGAAGCCAGCGAGTCTACCAATTCCACCACTCGCGCATCTGGTCTGGTGCACTGTTTATTCAGCGCAAGGGATATGTTAGCACAGACCGCGAATTGTGTCGATACCCCTTGTGAAAAAATTGCGGAATTTCTAGGCAGAGCAGGGAAATTCCACATAATTTTGCCAGAAGAAAAATGGGGTTGACAAGGACGGATGTGTTATGATACGCTGAAGCGAGCGTAAGGGAGTAATCGGCGTACTCACGCGGCCCGGTCAACATGCTGGAGAAGTTGCTTCTCCTGGCTGGGTCTGAAACGATGAGACTTACCTGTCCGTAGGACAGGTGGGTCTTTTTCTTTTCTGCGCCGGAAAGGGGAGCGGTATGATATGGATGTATGGGAACTGTTTGTCATTGCTGTGGGCCTCTCAATGGATGCGTTTGCTGTGTCGGTGTGTAAGGGGCTGTCCGTTTCGTCACTGCGTCCAGCCCACAGCCTTACCTGTGGATTGTACTTTGGAGGGTTTCAGGCGCTGATGCCGCTGTTGGGGTGGTTATTGGGCGTCCGATTTCAGAGCATAATT
>JAYFPV010000202.1:0-5001 GCA_034927465.1 Lawsonibacter sp. | reverse complement strand
GGCCTGGGCGCTGCCCGCGGTGCTTCGCGCTTTGAGCGCGGCCTGTCCGCGGGCGGACAGGGTTTCAGAGGACAGAATATAAGTCTGCCCTCTGGTCAGCGGGTGGGTGCTACCGTCCCAAGCCTGAAGTTTCCCACTGGCCGTCATGCTGTCGCTGACCGGGGAATTCTCTCCATCCAGCATTTCATAGATGCCGTCGCCGTTGAGATCGGTGAGATAGTCCAGCGCTACCCACACCCCGTCAGTTTTGGGCTGAATGTAGAAGGAGGCTTGACCGGCCACTCGGTTAATGCTGCAGTCATATCGCACCGAATCGTCCAGCTGGAACGAGGAAGCACTGTCCCTGCGGTACAGATCGACACGAAGATTCGTCTGGGGGGCGTCCGTGGTGTTTGCATCGATCAGAAAGGCCGCAAAGCTGTCGGCCAAAGGGTCAGCCGCCATGGCAGGCAAGACCAGCGCAATGGACAACGCCAAGATCAACGGCAGACACAGCCATCGCTTTAAGTTCGACATAATGGACTCCTTTCAAGGAAATATAAGAAAAGACAAGCAGTATTATACCCAAAAATGGACCGTTTGACAAGGGAGTGGTAAAAAAAGGAAGAAAGGGAAACGTAAACTGAAAAAATAGGCGGTTGACAAATGAAAATGAGAAATGTATACTCTAAAAAGAAAATGGTTTACGACATGGAGGAAAAATGGAATGAGCCAGTTGGCGAAAGAAATCATCGCGGGCCGCCGCCTGAGCAGGATGGATGATTTGTCCCAGCTTGTAACCGCGGATCTGGATGCCCTGCGGCAGGGGGCCGAGCAAATTCGCCAGGCCCTGTGCGGCAGCGGGTTTGAGTTCTGCACCATCCTCAACGGCCGAAGCGGTCGGTGCGGAGAAAACTGCAAGTTTTGCGCCCAGTCCTGCCATCATCACACTGAGGCAGAGGAATATTCCTTTTTGCCAGAGGAGGAGATTATAGCAGAGGGCAGGCACAACGAGGCCGCCGGAGTGCAGCGGTATTCCATTGTGACAGCAGGGCGTGGGCTGCATGGGGAGGATTTGGAAAAGGCGCTGACGGCCTACCGCAGGCTTCGAGCGGAGACGGGGCTGGCCCTGTGCGCCTCCCACGGATTTCAAAGCCTGAAAGAATTCCGGGCCATGAAGGAGGCCGGGGTAACTCGGTATCACGCCAATCTGGAGACGTCCCGCCGATATTTTCCGTTTATCTGTACCACCCATACCTATCAGGACAAGGTGGACAACATTCTTCGGGCCCAAGAGGCCGGACTAGAGGTCTGCTCCGGTGGAATTCTGGGGATGGGAGAAACCTGGAATGACCGGCTGGACATGGCGGTAAGTCTGGCGGAGCTGGGGATAACCTCAATCCCGCTGAATCTGCTCAACCCAATTCCGGGCACGCCGCTGGAGGGTCTGCCCCTGGTCCCGGAGGAGGACGTGCTGCGCGCGGTGGCTATTTTCCGCTATGCAAACCCTGATGCCTGGATCCGTATGGCGGCGGGCCGGGGACGCTTTCCGGACGGCGGCGCGGCGCTGTTTCGGTCGGGAGCCAACGCTGCGTTGACGGGAGATATGTTGACTACCACCGGCACCAAGATAGCCGACGATCTTGCCATGGCGGCCCGAATGGGCTATGATTTCGTGAAGTAAGGAGCAAAAACAAAAATGGAGACGAATTCGAAAAGCAAAGTGTATCCGTTGGCCATGACGGCGGTAATGGCTGCCGTAATCTGTGTGCTGGGCCCCATATCCATTCCCATTGGACCTGTACCCATTTCCTTTACCAATTTTGCCATTTATCTCTCCCTGTACATCTTGGGGTGGAAGCGGGGTACCCTCAGTTACCTGATTTATGTGCTGATCGGCATGGTTGGGATGCCCGTTTTTTCTGGCTATGCTGGAGGGTTCGGTAAGCTGTTCGGCCCCACAGGCGGCTATATCATTGGGTTTCTTCCCATGGCCATGATTGTCGGATGGGTCATAGATCGGTATCGGAATCTGGCGGTACAAATGGCAGGCATGGTGGTGGGTACTGTGGTTTGCTATACCGTTGGCACTGCATGGTTCTGTGTCCAGGCCGGCTATGCCGTGAGTGCGGCGCTTGGCTTGTGCGTGTTCCCGTTTATTCCAGGGGATTTGATCAAAATGGCGACTGCCCTGTCGGTGGGCCCGATGATCCGCAGCCGGCTGGAAAAGGCAAATTTGTATCAGCAGTGATGTCCCGGCTGCACAGGCTGCCGGAGAAAACAATGGAATTACGTTCATGCCGTGCGCGGCACGGACGTGAAGTGGTTTTTGTAATCATAAAAAGGACGCCCCCGATTCGGAGGCGTCCTTTTTATGATTCTGTTCTTGAATCCAGACTGGAAAAGGAACAGGAAAGGCCGACCACGCACTTGCCACAGAGGTTGGTCCCAGCCGGACCGCTGCGTGCCCGATTCTCCAAGCGGCTCCGCGCAGGTACTCTCGCATATAAAATCCCCATCCAATTCTATGGCCTATTCATCCTCAAGGGGCAGACCAGCCAAATAGCGCCGAGCAAGGTCAAATGCATGGTGAGCGGTCTGGGTGCGCAGCCGGTCACGGATGGGGCGGTTGCCCAGCTTCAACGGCCGGACGTGGGTGCAGTCGGGAGCGGCGATAGCCACACACATGGTGCCAACCTCGTTGTCCCACTCGTCCTTGTCCGGGCCGGCCACGCCGGTGGCCGACAGTGCAATGTCACAGCCGAGTGCCGTTCGGGCGCCCTCTGCCATGGCCAGAGCCACTTCGGCGGAGACGGCGCCAAACTGTTCCAGCAAATGCTGCGGTACGCCCAGAACCCTGGCCTTTACTTCGTTGGTGTAGGACACTATGCCGCCTTTGAAGACTTGGGAGGCGCCTGGTAGGTCGGTGAGCCGCTTGGACATCAGCCCGCCGGTGCAGCTTTCGGCCACGCCAAGGGTCAGGCCCTTTTCCTTTAACAGCCCCTCGACGACCTCTTCTAGAGAGGACACGTCCACACCGTAAACTTTCGAGCCGAACAGCCCCTTGACTTCCTCCACGGTGGGCTGGAGCAAAGCCTGGGCCTCCTTGTTTGTGGCAGCCTTGGCCGTGACCCGCAGCTCACACTCTCCCTCTTTGGCATAGGGGGCTAGGGTGGGGTTGGACATGGCGTTCATCTGGTTGCGCAGTTGGGCCTCCATGCTGGACTCCCCAATGCCGAAGAGCTTCAGTGTGTGAGAGGCAATGACACCCTCGGACATAGACTGGAGATAGGGCATTGCCCGGTAGCGGAACATGGGGCGGCACTCGCTGGGAGGGCCGGGGAGCATAATGACGTGGACTCCGTCGGCCTCAAACGCGCAGCCGGGGGCGGTACCCCAGTCGTTGGAGAAAATGGTGCACCCCTCGGGGAGCATGGCCTGCTGAAGATTGTTCTCCGTCATGGGGCGGCCGACGCGAGTGAAGAAGCTTTGAATGCGCAGGGCCGATTCCTCGTCATGGACCAGCTGCTTTCCAAATGCATCGGCCAGCACATTTTTGGTCAGGTCGTCACAGGTGGGGCCAAGGCCGCCAGTGGTAATGATAATGTCGGCGCGCTGTTTGGCGATGGCCACAGCCTCCTTGGCCCGCTGGGGATTGTCCCCAACCACAGTGTGGTAGTAGACGTTGAGCCCCAGCTCACTCAACCCCTGGGAGAGGATCTGGGCATCTGTGTTTGCAATGTTTCCGAGCAGCAGTTCCGTTCCAACGGACAAAATTTCTACAATATGAGACATGAACAGGACCTCCAGAGTCGTTTGTTAAATTTTATAGGTAAGCACCGCCGTTTGAGGCGGGGTATCCTTTGTCAGCACCAGGGTGTTTCCCGCATAATGTACCACATCCGAGCGCAGGGCCAAAAACTCGTCCAGCTGGGCGATGACGTCGTAGCCGAAGGTATCAGAGCGGTAGTGCATGGGAACCACGACCCGGGGCTTCAGCGTGTCCAAAAGAGCCTGTGCCTGGTGTGCGTCGATGGTGTAGTAGCCGCCCACCGGGATCAAGAGGGCATCCATTCCCTGCAGCAGGTCTATTTGCTCCGGGGTGAGAGGACAGCCGAGGTCTCCCAGATGGGCAATCCGAAGCCCTTCGGCGGAAAGAATGTGAATGGTGTTTGGTCCGCGCAGCGCGCCTCCCTCCGGATCGTGGAAAGTGGGCAGCGCCGTCAATTGGAAGGCGGGAGTCCGCCCGGTCAGTGTGACCAAAGACCTGGCGCCGTGATCCCGGTGTTCATGGCTGCAAAGCACTGCGTCGGCGGTCAGCCTGAGTGGAGCGAGGCCGGGGACCGCGCCGTCCTGGTACGGATCAAGAACCACGGAACCAGCTTCGGATTCCAAAGTAAAGCAGGAGTGACCATTCCAAATTACGTTCATCGTGAACCTCCCTTTGCGGTATTCCCAAAATTTTGGTGATTATGCCTATTATAGCACGAACGAACAGAGAAAAAAAGAAGTCGGCGTGCCTATTTTATGCGGCAGGAGAGAAGATTTTTTCTTCTGTATACGTGCAAATCGCAAGGATTAGGAGGAGTGAGTGAGATAATTTCCGTCTAAAAGGAGGAGAAAGGAAATTAAGTTCAGCACAATGCCAGAAAAACCCATATTAAACCGAAACTAGCTATTGAAAACACCAAAAAATTAGCTGCAGATTGCTGTTTTAACCTTTTTTTTGAATTTTCTGCACGAATTCGACCAAATTACAGTTGAAATTAGTTCCGTTTTGGAATACAATGATAGCCGCGTGAACAAGGAGGGGCAGATGTGCTGAATATTGTGCTTGTGGAGCCGGAGATCCCGATGAATACCGGCAACATCGCCCGAACCTGCGCCGCCACCCGAAGCCGCCTCCATCTGGTCAAGCCGCTGGGGTTTGATATCAGCGACAAGTCGGTCAAGCGGGCTGGTTTGGACTCCTGGCCGATGGTGGATCTGCGGGTCTACGAAAGTTTGGATCACTTTTTTGCC
>JAYFPV010000326.1:0-11372 GCA_034927465.1 Lawsonibacter sp. | reverse complement strand
AAAAGAGTGTAGGACAACAGCTTCGGGAAATTTTCATTCGGGACGATGCGCGTGCCACAGCTGCTGTCTTTGTCACTTTGCTGTATCTGTGCTTTCAGCTTTACCGCACGTTCATCAACCCCATGGTTCCTATGCTGGTTCGCCCCATCCATGTTTCCAGCATTGGCTTTTTGTGCGTGTTGCTGAACCCCGGCAAGCATAAGAGCAAGAGTGGACAAATTTTTGACCGCACTTGCGATTGGTTTGTGTACATTACAGTCTTCTATCACATCTGGTATGCAATCAGTCAGTATGAGCGGCTTAGTTTGCGCGTGAACTATCTGGACCCCGTCAATCCTATCGACGTGATTGAATGTGTTACCTTGATCCTGCTGATTATGCTGGGCATCTCACGTACTGTGGGTCTGACACTTTCTATCTTCATCAGCGTGTTCATTATCTATGTCTGGACGGCCAGATGGCTGCCTGGTATCCTGTATTACGGCGGTATGAACGTCTCCAAGTTCACCGACCTGATGGTAATGGGCAGTGAAGGTATTTATGGCACGGCCACTGGTGCCGGTGCAGGCTTCATGTACTGGATTATGATTTTCGGTACGTTGTTCGGGACGTGCGGCGGCGGTCAAGTGCTGATTGATATTGGCATTAAGTTTGGCGCCAAGTCCCACGACAGCTCCGGCCCCGCCAAGGCGGCTGTCATGGCCAGCGGGCTGATGGGTATGATTTCCGGCTCCGCAGCCGCCAACGTGGCTGGTACCGGCGTCATGACCATCCCCATGATGAAGAAAGTTGGCTATAAGCCAGAGGAAGCGGGCGCGATCGAGGCAGCAGCCTCCACCGGTGGGCAGATCATGCCGCCCATTATGGGCACCGGCGCGTTCCTGATGGCAGAAATGCTGGGCATCTCTTATATGTCCATCTGCAAAGCTGCTCTCGTTCCTGCGGTCATGGATTATCTGGCCATTTTCCTGCTGGTCCATATGCTGGCAAAAAAGCGTCGCAGCGCCGGGGAAGAAGTGCAGATGGATCTGGAGTGTGAACCCATTTTGCCCCGTCTGTACCTGCTCAGCCCTGTTGTGGTGTTGGTGTGGGCAATCGCCATGGGGTATACGCTGCAGCGTTCCGCTCTGTTTGGTATTGGCGCGATTCTGATTCTGAACGTGATTAGCCCCAAGATGCGCCACGGTCCCCTTCATATCATCCAGCAGGTGCTCAACGCCACTCGCCTGTCCAGCAATACCTCCCAGCCTATTTCCGGCTGTGGAATCATCATCGGAATTGTTTCCATCTCTGGTCTGGCTACTCGGTTGTCTGCTGTCATTTCCTCACTGGGCGGGGAGTTTTTGTGGGTCGGTCTGATTATCACGATGCTGGGTTGCTTGTTGCTTGGTATGGCGCTGCCCACGGTGGCGGCATATCTGACGGCGTATGTCTTGTTTATTCCAACCCTGAGAGGACTGGGCATCAGCACGTTGGCTGCGAACCTGTTCATTTTCTACTTCGGTATTTATGCTCAGATTACACCGCCCGTGTGCGTTGCCTCCTACACTGCCGCTGGAATTGCAGAAGCAAAGCCCTGGGATACCGGCTGGCGCGGCATGGTCTATGCCTCTGTGGCACTCTTTGCCCCCTTTGCCTTTGTCTATCAGTCCGGTATTCTGCTGGAAGGCAGCCTGCTTACCATTATCCACGACGTGGGTATTCTGGCCATTGGAACCGCTGCGCTGGTATTCGCCGTTGCCGGATTCCTGCTGACCAAAATTCCAATGTGGCAGCGCCTCCTGCTGGTCTTTGCCGGTGTTTTGATCTGTATCCCAGAGACAATTACTGACATCGTTGGTATTGCCGGCGCCATTGTTGTGGTGGTGTTGCAGGTGATGATGTATCAGAAGGGGAAGCAGCTGCAGCCTGTGGCTGATGGACATAAGGTTGTTAAAACGATTGTGGCGGATACCTCGAAAGTCAATTTGGACGAAGAGTAATCTCGTCCCGTCAATGGAAAGGATCTAATGAAATGGAAAAGATAGTGAACGGCATTATTGCGGCAATGGTCACGTCCATGAACGCGGACGAGACACTGAACATGGAAGAGATCAAACATCAAGTCAATCGTCAGATTGCCGCAGGCGTGGACGGCGTGTTTTGCCTTGGCACCAACGGCGAGGCGTACATCCTTCATGAGGATGAGAAGCTTCGTATCATCAGCGCCGTGGTGGAAGCCGCCGATGGCCGCGTTCCCGTGTATGCGGGTACTGGTATGCCAGGTACGGCCGACACCATACGACTGTCACAGAAGGCCAAGGAACTGGGCGCGGATGTGCTGAGCGTCATCAGCCCCTATTTCGCTGCCATCTCCCAGGACGAGATTTATGCCCACTATGCCGAATTGGCGGCCGCGGTGGATCTGCCCATTGTCATGTACAATATGCCTGCCCGCACTGGCAACAACATTAACCCGGAAACGGTGGCCAAGCTGAGCAAGGTGAACAACATTGTCGGTGTAAAGGACTCCGGCGGGAACTTCGACAACATGAAGCAGTATATCGAGCTGACGGATCCCGAGACCTTCAGCGTCCTGTCCGGCAACGATGCGCTGATTCTGTGGAATCTGCTGGCCGGCGGCGCCGGTGGGATTACCGCCGTGGCGAATATCTATCCGGAAACTATGGTTTCCATTTACAAGTATTTTCTAGCTGGAGATCTGGAGGCGGCCAAGAAGGCTCAGGACAGCATTCGTCCGATCCGGAACTGCTTCAAGTTCGGTAATCCGAACACGGTCACCAAAACAGCTGCCCGGATTGCCGGGAACCCCGTCGGTCCCTGCCGCCGTCCGTTCTGTGCCCTTAGCGCAGCTGCAGTTAAGCAGATTGAAGAAACGGTCGCTGCCGACCATGCCCGCGGCTTGAAGTAAACATCTGGGAAGATTTCGGTGAGGTGCCTGTCATCAATACGTTGGTGACAGGCGTTTCACTTTCATGAGAAAGGACATTTTTATGGAAAATAAATTTGAGTTGGAGCACATCGGAATTGCAAATGGAAATCCTGAGGAAGCGGAGAAGTTGAGTCTGCTCCTGTGTGAGATGTTTCACCTGACGCCTCGCCATGGAAAGAAGTCAGAATTTGCCGGTGACTATTTTGAATGTATGCGGGAACCTGGCCTTGGTACCAATGGACACATTGCCATGCGCACCTCCGACCTGGCCGCAGCGGTGGAGGAATTGAAGAAGAAAGGGGTTTCCTTCCAAATGGATACCGCGTCCTATGATGTGGAGGGGCGGCTGAAGAACCTTTATCTGGACGGCGAATTCGGCGGCTTCGCCATCCATATTATTGAGAAATAGGGTACAATTTGGAGCGTACAATGTATTCTGAACATGATCACACCGAAAAATATCGTGAAATGGTAGAGTCTCCTCTGGAGTCTTTGATCATGCGGATGTCTGTTCCGTCCATTATCTCTCTGCTGATCACGTCGGTGTACAACCTGGCCGACACCTATTTTGTGGGCTGCCTGGGAACCAGTGCCACCGGAGCCGTGGGCGTTGTCTATCCGCTGATGACGCTGGTTTTGGCATTGGGATTAATGTTCGGCAAGGGCACCGGAACGCTGATCGGCCGCCAGCTGGGATGCGGGGAGACGAAGAAGGCCCAGCAGACGGCCATACAGGGATTGGTGTACGTCACAGTTCTGGTGAGTATATTGATGGTGCTCGGCCTAATCTTCCTCCAGCCGCTGGTGGGCTTGCTGGGTGCTACGGAGAGCATAGGGCCATATACTGTGATTTATGCCCGATTTATCTTAATTTCCATGCCCTTCAAGGCCGCTGCCACAGCGCTAAGTTGTATCCTTCGCTTTCAGGGCTTTGCCAAACGGTCAATGTATGGCTTGGGAAGTGGTGCGGTGCTGAATGTTTTCCTGGATCCTCTGCTGATGTTCGGCGTTGGCATGGGGTTCGCCGGTGCCGGCGCCTCTACCATGTTTGGGGGAGATGGTTGGCTGCTGCATCCTGCTGTGGCAGTGCCTGAGAGGGGACTGTATTCAGATTAGCCTGCGGAATTTTCGGTTTTCGTGGGAGGGAATGCAGGAGATCTTCGACGGCGGATTTTCCAGCCTGTTGAAAAACGGCCTCTCCAGCCTGGCGGCCGTGATGCTAAATCGGGCTGCCCGCCCCTATGGAGACGCGGCCATCGCCGCATTTGTCGTTGTCAATCGGTTGGTGCACATGTGCCAACAGATCTACTTCGGCATCGGCGAGGGCTACCAGACCGTGTGCGGCTATAACTATGGGGCTAGGAACTATCGGCGCGTGAAGGACGGCTTCTGGTTCTGTATCAAGGTGGGGGGCGCGCTGCTGACGGTGATTTTGCTGGCATTTTTATTTCCAGAGCAGATCATCGCGCTATTCCGCCGAGATGATCCGTTGGTGTTCGAATATGGCTCCTGAATTTTGCGGGCTCAGATGGCCACGCTGTGGCTGCTACCGGTGTGCGCCACGGGGTTTGTAATGCTGCAGGGAATCGGTCGGAATCTGGATGCCGCCATTGTAGGCAGCGGGCGGCAGGGCTTGTTCCGGGTGCCGCTGATCCTAATTCTGCCGCGGTTCTTTGGAATGACCGGCCTGATTTTGGTGCATCCCTGCTCCGACATACTGTCCACATTGCTGGGAGTAGTCCTCTTGAAACCGAACTTGCGGCGGCTGGAAACGCTGCGGAAAGAGGAAGAAAAGGAGACAATTTGATAAAGGCGGCCACAACCTGAAGCGGTTCGGCGTCTTAATTGCCATCAGAATGGCCGGCGTACGGAGACGCCGGCCAGATACATCTCGATGAGCGATTTCTCATTGAATTGTACAATTTTCTTGGACATGGTTTGCTGTCTCTTTTCAGAATGGTTGTGTGGCAACTTTCATTCGAACAGAGATATGCAAACCTTGTCGCTTTTTATGCCTTTTCAAATTTGAGCAATTCATTCTACTTTATCTCGATTTTTAGCTATTCTCTTACGATACCGGATCGTACGCTAATACCGTATAGATTTGAATGGATCAGGCCATAAGTTACTACTTTTCCTTAATATACAATGCACCTGGTTCGACCGAATAATGGATCTCATCGTTTGATGTGCTAAAAGAAAAATCTACAAAATTCAGGACCAATAAAGCATCAAATGAAGGCGTTTCAAATGAAATACTCATGTCGTCCAGATCACCAACAAAGTCGCGATAAGTCTCTACCCCATATTCAGATGTTAATTTATCAAAATAATTGTCCAAACTCGTTTCGACAACAACCTGATTGTTTAAAACAATGCGAATTTCGGGCGATTTTGTTGCAGTCTCAACATTCCAATTAATGATATATTTACCGTTTTTTCCGGTAAAGCTCATAGACGGCTGATCTTTCATATAATTTTGAATTCTGACAACCCAATCGTAGTCATCGATTGGCATTGCTGTCACACCAAGAGACATGTGAATGCCCTTATAGTCAGTGATTGGATTTTCATAATCGTCTTGTTTCGGCCAGGCTTGTTCAAACCCAAATACCGCATCAAAGGAGTTGCGATTGATTCCATCAGGATCAAACCATACCGGAAGATTTGCTGCCTGCACATTAAGAAGAAAGTTAACTGCGTCAGTAATTGCGATTCTGACCGACTCATCAGGTGTTGTTTTAGCAGGCGACAGCGTATTGTCGGTTAACATGCCCTGGCTGATTAAAAGCGTTTCAAGGCGGTGGCTCTGGGCACTTACGGGCAGTGCCTGATAACCAATGACAGGCTGAATTGATATCATCGCTAACATACAGGCTGTGAGCGCAATCAATGCATGCGCTCGTATTTTTTTTGTAATAATTAAAATGGAACCAGAACATGCAAGGATCCATATCAGGATGAAGACATATTCTGTCGTTTTAAGACCTGTTTCCAAAAGCTGAGATATGACTGCCCATGCTTCAAATATCAGAATCACGAAAGAGGCGAATGGATAAACGATGCGGTATACCTTTGCCAGACTTGACTCATTGCGTATCGTCATGGCATGTAACCACAATCCTCCGATTGTGTATGCGGATGCAATGGAATACAATTGTATGAATCGTACATGCATGCCTGTCATGACGGTCCTGACTGTCCAAAGCAATAGTACAAGTGTCAAAATTAAGACAATAGGAATCATGATATAGGAAAACAGGACTTCAATGAAGCGTGGCTGAAGTTGTGCTTGGTTACGTTTTGGATCAACAACGCCTTTTGTAAAATCCGGAAAATATCCGACGAAAAGTATATAGCCGATTAGGCCAGACAGTGTTCCGATATACATATACACTTTCTGGCTCATATTATTGTATATCAGATACTCAACCGCGCGTGCAACGCCGGAAGCGCCCGCAAAAATGATGATACCGTAGATTAGAGAAATAAAGAAAGCTTTTTGGGTCATAAACAAGGCCAGATCAAACTCCATATGATTGCCTTGAACACTTGCAAATAAAATAAACAGAATGAAACTGACCAAAATCAGTACGGCAATACGAGTCTGAGCTATATTCGCGATCATTGCATCTCGGTATTCGGTATTGATTCGGGCAAACAGGAAGAGAAGTAGAAAAGAGACAGCGGCTACGAGAATGCCGAAAAAATTAGCCAGTACAAACGCTTTTTTGCTGTCAAATCGACTGGACGCCAATAGAATGGCAGTTAAGCTGACAATGGCACCGAGTGCCAATGACCAGTGCAGGCAGTTGAACAAGAAATGATAGGGTTCCTGCTGTTGCCAATCAAGTTGTATCCGTATCATCGTTACGATTGAGAAGGCCACCGCACAGCCGATCGAGGCGGGATATCGTTTCAATGCCATGAATGAACCCTTGAAAACTCGTATGATGGACTGGAATATTTTGCTCACATTAGCTCCTCCAATCAAGATTATTCACAACATGGATATGACTTTTTTCAGTAAAGAGTTTTACGCCTCGACTGATTACAACACAATGGTTATTATATACAGCTAGTCTACCAATAACCCGTTTACCGAGATATTCTCATTGGAAAACGGAGCCAAAAAAGAGTTAGAAATAGGAGAAACAGAAAAACGAAAGGACCAGGTGTGACCTGCTCACGAGAAAGCCGGCAATTCTTTGTCCGGATCGGGGAATTAAGCAACTGCATCCGTACGCTATCACTCGTGCCTGCACCGAGTCCAAAATGTTGCAAGAAACGCAGCGGCCCGGAAGCCCAAGTATCCCATGATGCTTCCGATTATGACGCCTGCCAGGACGTCAGTCGGGTAATGTACATAGAGATAAAGCCTGGAAAACGCAATCAGCACCGAGAGAACAAGCGCCGGCTTCCAGAGCTTCTGACGGCTGAAGTACAAAGCGGCTGTCGCAGCAAAGGAGGCGGCGGTATGCCCGGACGGGAAGGAATAATCGGTGGGCCGTGCGATCAGAAGCTGTACCGCCGTATTGACATCGCAGGGACGAATGCGGGCGACGAGGGGTTTCAAAATCAGATTGCAAACAGTTGCATCCAGAATCAGCGCGCACAGCATAGCGGCTCCCACATTCCGATATCTTCGGCTGATCAGCAGGATGGCAGTCAGAGCGATCCAGATCATCCCTCCATTGCCGAGGGTTGTAATAATCGGCATCAGAAGATCCAGGATCATGCAGCGGCAATGATCGTATATGAAGTTCAAAATGGTAAAATCAAGTGATGACAAGCCAAACGCTTCCTTTTCCTTTTTTAAATTTTTTTGTGTGATTACAGTTCCTATTCGCCTTTGCCAGTCGGCATCAAAGGACGGTCAATCAACCTGACCCTCAGCACGCCGAACTCTCCCAGTTTCAAGCGGGTTGCATTCCGGCGCATGTCAACCTTTGTATGTTTGCTGACAGCGTGGTATCATGTAGACAGTGAATTCAATACCATAGGAGTATAACCTCATGCCGTCTGTTGTCTGTTCCGGTGCAGTATTCACAAATCAAAATTGGTGATACACTCTGCGCAAGAAAGACGATGTCTTTAACCATTTCATGGACCATAGGTTTCAGAAAGCGAGAAGATCAGCATGAAGGAACAAACAAAGCAAACCTGCAGCCTGTTCATTGAAAATCGAAACCGGGCAAAATCCGTTTTCCGCTGGGATGGCGGGCTGCGTCCACTTGCCTGCGCCGATATCTGCATTGCAAAGGGAATCGTAGTCGATAAAATGGAATTAGAACGCAGCAGGGAGATTCTTAACGAAATGGTTGGCATATTTTCCAACTTCCGCAGCACCGCACGCGCGCCCATCACAACCATGCTTGCGGTCAGCGGTGATCCGAACGTGACGCTGGATCATGGGCTTGCCGTTTATCAACTGCTGAAACAAGATTTCAGGACTTCGGCCTACCTGCCTGTGGCCTCCATGATCATTGCCCAGTTGGCGGAGCCTGCACAGTACGCGGGCATTGCGGCGAGAACACGGGAAATTTACAACCGCATGAAGGAAGAGCATCCATTTCTGACTTCCGCCGAGGACAGCGCCTTTTGCGCGCTCCTGGCACTTTCGGACAAATCGGACGATACCTTGATTGGGGATGCGGAGCGGTGCTTTCAAATCTTAAAGCCGCAGTTTTTCTCCTCCAACGCAGTGCAGTCGCTGGGCCATGTGCTTGCGCTTTGCGATGGAGAGGCACAGACAAAGTGTCAAAGGACGCTGGAGTTGTTTGACCTGCTGCAGGCGGCTGGCTGTAAATACGGAACGAGCTATGAGTTGCCGACGCTGGGTGTTCTGGCGATGTCCGGGGACAATTGTTCAGATCTTGCACAAGAGCTTGCCGAAATCGACGGCTGGCTGTCGGAACAGGATGGCTTTGGCTTTTTCAGCGGCGTTTCCGGAAAGCAGAGGCTGATGTACGCAGGCATGATTGCCATGCAGGAGTACCTCAGCGAGACTGCCATGCAGACTGCCGTGACATATCCCTGATCGTGGCGCAGCAGGCCGCCATGTGCGCCGCCATTGCGGCATCTTCGGCGGCGGCCAGCGCATCGTCAAACTGAACCATTCGAAGAGGAGCCTTTCCACATGGTTCTTGGTGTCTGAAGGGCAGAATTTAAAGGGAGAAAAGCGTTTCTGCGCACAGGACAAGTGCTGCAAAGAAGAAGCGGGAGGCCGAGATAAAATTGGCAGAATGTTTGATCATATCACCTCCACAGTGGCATTTGCGGCTGAAAAAACTTGGGCTGTAGTCCATGGACAGGTCACAAAACTGCAGCACGGCTGGTTTATAGTTTTCCTTCCGGCGCAACATGGCCCGCATCCGGGCGAGCAACTCGTCCGGGGAAAAAGGCTTTGGCGGGTAGGCGTCGGCGCTATCGTGGATGGCATCCACCGTATGATGGTCAAAAAGACGGTCAAGGCCTCAGCCAGGTCCAGTTCGTCCTCCGCAATGAGTAAACGCATATCCATCACCTAAAATGAATTATAAGGTAGACCCCAGTAGAAAAGCAATCGTCAGGGGAAATCTGACCTGAAATATTTCTCTGCGTCCATCATGTTCCCTTTAGGTTTCCGATTATAGTAAAACAATAACTGGAAAAGGAGGACATTCCGTACAAAAAGAAATGCAGCCGCGGACGTTTGCGTCCGCGGCTGCTGTGTTTGAACAATTTTTTGTTTTATTGGTGGAAAAGTCCCTATTTTTGACATGGTTTGCAAGAAGTAGAAGAAATCAAAAGATTCTAGTTTGAAAAGAACAAAGTTTTTTCATAGAACTCAGGAGATTTTTCTATCGTTTTTCTGCCTGCAAGGAGCTAGAATAAAAAGCGCAAAGGGTTGTTGCATCCCGTTTGCATCAAGAGGAAACCAAAATCCGAATGAATAATTGGAGGAATGACAATGAAAAAGAAACTTGCTCTTGCTCTGGCTGCTGTTATGGTGCTCGGGCTGTTTGCTGGTTGCGCCAGCAAGCCGAGTGGCGGAAGTTCTGCCGCCGGCTCTCAGGCTCAGGGAAGCAGCTCCGCTCCTCAGGCCGCTGAGCTCAACGTAGGTGTGTTCTATTACACCTTCTCCGATGTGTACATTACCAGCGTGCGCAACAACATGGACAAACAACTGAACAATTTGGGCGTGAAGTACACCAATTACGACGGTGCGAATACCCAGCCAACACAGACCGATCAGGTCAACACCGCCATCACCAATGGATGCAACCTGCTGATTGTCAACATCGTGGAAACCTCCTCGCCTGACGCCGCGCAGAAGATCTGCGATGCAGCCAAGACCGCCGGTATCCCCGTAATTTTCTTCAACCGCGAGGTTTCCAGCGATGTGGTCAACAGCTATGACAAGTGCGCGTTCGTCGGCACCGATGCCGCCGAGGCCGGTCACATGCAGGGCAGCATGATTGCCGATTATCTGCTGGCCAACTATGATGCCGTGGATCTGAACGGCGACGGCACGATCTCCTATGTCATGTTCAAGGGCCAGGAGGGCAATGCCGAGGCCGAGTACCGCACCAAGTATTCTGTGGAAGACTGCGATGCCGCCCTGGCCAAAGCCGGAAAGCCGGCGCTGTCCTTCTACGCTGCCGACAACGCATCCAAGTATCTGGTTGACACGACCGGCGCCTGGTCTGCTCAGGCTGCTACCGACTATATGAACACCATTTTGGCCGCTTTCTCCGAGAACAACAAGAACATGGTTGAGCTGGTCATTGCCAACAATGACGGCATGGCCGAGGGTGCGGTCGCCGCGTTGCAGGCTGCCGGCTATAACAAGGGCGACGGCGGCAAGATGATTCCCGTGTTCGGCGTGGACGCCACCGACTCCGCCAAGGAGAAGATCAATGCCGGCCAAATGACCGGTACCATCAAGCAGGATGCCGAGGGCATGGCCAGCACCATTGCCACCCTGGTTTCCAACAGCAAGAGCGGCGCTGAACTAATGGCCAACACCGAGTCCTTTAATGTGGATTCCGACGTAGCTAAGATCCGCGTGCCTTACGGCGTGTACACCGGCGAGTAATTCAAGGAAACTTATTATTCTCGCCCCAATTTGAACCACTACGGACAAGCGGGGCTGCCACAAGCAGCCCCGCTTCCACCGTGGAGCCTCTGCCTGAGAACCGCCCTCCCGGGCGGAGCTGAAGCAGCGGCTCCACGCTGAGGAAGGAGAGGAGGAACCTTATGGATCAGCCGGTACTGCTGGAAATGCATGGAATCAGCAAGGAATTTCCCGGCGTCAGGGCCCTGGACAACGTGGGTCTGACCGTTCGGGCCGGAACCGTGCACGCCCTGATGGGAGAGAACGGCGCCGGAAAATCCACCCTGATGAAATGCCTGTTCGGCATTTATAGTAAGGACAGCGGCACGATCACTCTGGATG
>JAYFPV010000175.1:0-2154 GCA_034927465.1 Lawsonibacter sp. | reverse complement strand
TACAATAACTCTAGAGAGAACTGCAGCGCAGGAATGTCGGCGCCGGACCGGTGCTCAGGTCGGCAGTCGGGCTTCGTCTCTGTGTTGAAAGGTGTGACAAATGGATATCATTTTAAGCAACTCCAGTGGAAAGCCCATTTATGAACAGATAACCGATCAGGTCAAGGAGCAGATTTTGACCGGTGCTCTGTCGGCGGGGGACGCCCTGCCCTCCATGCGGCTGCTGGCCAAGGAGCTGCGCATTTCGGTGATCACCACCAAGCGAGCCTATGAGGAGTTAGAGCGGGACGGCTTTTTGGAGAATGTCCCCGGCAAGGGCTGCTTCGTGGCCCCTCAAAACCGGGAACTGCTGCGAGAGGCCCAACTACGTAGGGTAGAGAATCGGCTGGTTCAGGCGGTGGAGGAGGCCCGGAGGGGCACTTTCTCCCTGGATGAGCTTCACGAAATGCTGGATATTTTGTATAAAGGTGAAGAATGATGACAAATAGTATTGAAATACATGGACTGTGCAAATCCTTCCAGGACTTTTCCCTCCAGGACGTCTCTCTAACTCTTCCCGCGGGAGCCATTCTGGGGCTGATCGGAGAAAATGGGGCAGGCAAAACCACCACCATCAAATGCATCTTGAACCTGATCCGCCGGGACAAGGGGGAGATTACCCTGCTGGGCCACGACAACATTCAGGAGGAGCAGCTGGCCAAGGCGGACATCGGCGTTGTGCTGGACGAGTGTCTGTTCCACGAGACGCTTCGGGCCGGAGATCTGAACCATATCTTTGCCCCCATCTATTCAAACTGGGATGCGGAGCTGTTCCTACACTGCCTGGAGCGGTATCAGCTTCCGAAAAAAAAATTCATTCAGGAATTTTCCCGTGGCATGAAGACAAAACTGTCTCTGGCCACGGCCATGGCCCATCATCCAAAATTACTGATTTTGGATGAGGCCACCGCCGGTCTTGACCCGGTGGTCCGGGATGAGATTTTAGGCGAATTTCTGGGCTTCATTCAGGACGAGGAACACTCCATTCTCCTCTCCAGCCACATCACCGGCGACTTGGAGAAAATCGCCGACTACATCACCTATCTCCACCAGGGGCGAGTGGTCTTATCCGACTCCAAAGACGCAATTCTGGACCACTATGGCCGGGTAGGCTGCACCGCAGCCGAGCTGGCCGCCATCAACCCTGCCGACCTGCTGCGGGTCCGCCGCGGCAGCTACGGCTGCGAGGCCCTTGTGTCCGACCGTGGATTATTTCACCGAACGCATCCAAATCTGCTGGTGGATCCGGTGTCTCTGGAAGAGATTATGCTTTTTGTGGGAAAGGGGGATCCGGCATGACTGGCTTGATTTTAAAAGATATCCTGGTCATGCGCAAGACGCTGAAAACCTATCTCCTGTTTCTGGTTTTCTACGCTGCCATGGCTCTGTTCGGCGTATTTTCCCTGAACTTTGTGGTCGCCTTCATTCAGGTCATTGTCATGATGCTGCCCATCTCGGCCTTCGCCTACGACGAGCGGGCCAAATGGGACCGCTATGCCATGGCTCTCCCCTTGGGGCGGAGAACCGTGGTTGCCGCACGGTATTCGTTTGTGCTCCTCATGCTCCTGATTTCCGCCGTAGTAGGTCTCTCCGTAGGGATTGCCCTGTCTTTTTCCGATCCCGGCAGCAGCATGGTGGAATATTTGGGCACCGTGCTGGTCTCCCTTGGTGTAGGGCTTCTGATCGCCGACATCATCCTCCCCCTCAACTATAAGTTGGGACCGGAACGGGCGCGTCCTTATCTGTACGCAGTGTTCTTCCTGCCTGCCATCGCCGCATTCGGCGCCGCCAAGCTTGGAATGTTGGATGGACTAAGGAACTTCTCCGCGCTGGATCAGATGCCGGATGCCTCTGTTCTTGGTCTGTTTTCGCTGGTTCCTGTGGCCGCTCTAGCAGGGCTCGGAGTCTCTTATCTCATCTCCTGCCGCATTGTGGAGCGTAAGGAGTTTTGAGGATGAAAACGGAGATCTTATTTCTCTGGGCCGGCTGTCTGATGTCCATCGCCCTGTCAGTATTCCGTCTCGTCTGGGTCGCCACGTCTCTGGAGCGCCTTTTGATGTTGGCCCTGGCCCTTCTGACGGCCACCAGCCTCAGACGGCGGTGATCCGCCTGTCC
>JAYFPV010000127.1:0-3446 GCA_034927465.1 Lawsonibacter sp. | reverse complement strand
TCCAGTTTTCTCTGCTGTCCTGAAACGAAAGACTAACTACTTGCCCTGTGCTCGTCTTTTGGCGAGATCAGCAGTAAAGGTTGGGCCCCGGCACAATGATAGCCTCTTTTCGACCTTTATTGAGGACAGAAACGGCAAAACAAGAAAACCAAAAAAGCCTTAGAACCGTTGCGGCTCTAAGGCTTTCTTTGACGACCCAGCGGAGATTCGCACTCTTTTCCAATATCGCTTTGGCTGTATATCTCAATTATATAAATATCGTATTTTTCAGCTCTGGAACGCCTGGTTAATTTCGTGAGCCAGATCCTCCGGCTGGTTTTCAGCCGCGTGAATATAGATGTTCAGCATCATTATGAATAATGCTACAATGGGGTATCAGTTTCAGTTGTTCTAAGGCAGAATGTCTATTATAATAGACATTCTGGATTTATATTTCCATCTCAGTGAGAAAATCGCAAGTGATTCAGCTTGGAGGCTAACATGAAACATAGAACAAAAAGAATTGCCGCTTTTGCACTCTCTGCGGCACTATTGATTGCACCATACTTCTATGTGCAAAACAAGAACGACAGCTCCAGCGCGTCGAGCACAAACACATTCACAGAAACATCAAGCACCATGAGTAGCAGCGCGACCAGCGCGCAGAATTCAAACAGTACAAATCCTCAGTCAGCCGTCGATACGTCGCCGTCAAGTGAGTCGATCAGCGCAATTGTCCCGGTTCCGGTTCAAACTGGCGCACAGATGGAGTCGTTGTGGTTTTATTACAATATGCTTGATTCCTCACAGAAGGCGGCTTATTTGGAACTGTATGACGCCATCCAAACCTGGATTCGTAATGACTCTGTTACACAACCCTTTACATATGAGCTTAAGAATCCTGGTGCCACAGTGAATGGCGATGACCTTTTAACGGACATAAAATGGGATAATCCGATTGTCGCGCAGTATTTTAACACTGTCACCGTGAAAGAGGCGAATGGCTCAACGATAT
This sequence comes from Lawsonibacter sp., assembly GCA_034927465.1. Taxonomy (GTDB): domain Bacteria; phylum Bacillota; class Clostridia; order Oscillospirales; family Oscillospiraceae; genus Lawsonibacter. The sequence goes on along the minus strand of JAYFPV010000127.1, from coordinate 2,452 downwards.
TTACAGATACGGATGATCAGTATACCTTTGGAAATACCCAAGATGTCCATCAATTGATTCATGCTACAGAGGCAGCCGCTGATTCCATCTTGTCTGGATTGACCTCATCCATGAGCGACTACGATAAATATTGGTACATCGCAAAAAAACTCTGTGAGGAAACTGTATTCGACTACGCTTTTCCGCAAGTATCAATGAGGCAGTTTCTTGATGACTCAGGGGCCTACGGTGCACTTGTCAACCACCTCAGTGTCTGCCAAGGTTTTGCACAAGCTTATGACTTCCTCTGCAAACGCGCGGGCTTGTTCAGTCTTGTGGTATCCGGTAGCACCTCCACGGGAGATCACGCTTGGAACATTATTAAACTGGATGACGGTTATTACCATGTGGATACGACATGGATGCAATCAAATGAGACCCGGTATTTTTGCCTGACAGACAAGCAAATCGCGATAGACCACACGATGATCAGCGCATACCATCCCGACTGTGACGGCAGCCATTACGCTTATCAAGGCAGTTTAAGCTAGTCTAGTATGGTTTACTCCTCCATATCCCGTTCAAATAGGGATTTTATTAGAATTACTACGGTACGCTCTCGATACCGTCCTACCATTGCCTTCAGCTCTTTTCGTCCGCCAGATCCTCCGGCTGATTCTCTGTTGCGTGAATGTAGATGTTCAGCGCCGCCTGCGCGGCCACGCGGCGCTCCAGCGAACTCAGCGTACTCATCAGTTCTGTCCACTCCGCCTGCGTCGGATACGGCTCCGGCTGTGCCAGCGCTGTTGGCGCTTGCCGCATCAGTGAACCCTGCGGATGGTTTAGCCGCTTCCATTCCTCCATGGACAATTCCTGATCGGATTCGGAACTCACGCTCCATTGACTCCTTCAAATATCGTTCTTCGTGCGGCTGGTCGTCCCGGCATTTCATTCCGCAGGGAAGCGTGTAGGTGATGTTTTTCCGCGACGCTTCCATGCGGACGTCGTAGCCCTCAGTGCGCATCAGAGTGATGAACTCTTTGCGGGTGCCGGCGTAGCGCATACACTCGTCGATTGTGCCCATGAGCCGGAACTTCCAGCTCTCGCCCCGTGCGGCGGCGTGGTACTCCGCCGTGGACATTGATTTCACTTTTTTCTTTTTCTGGCCTTTCTGAAACACCGGCAGTCCGAACATCTCGCACACCTAATCGTTGCGCTGCCTGAGCTCAAGCAGCTCCGGTTCGCTGATCCTCCACGACCACCGCGCGGGCTTCTGCCCGCAAACTGGGCGTTGGGCGGGGCGGCGGCGGTGGCCGGCGTCCCGCCAAATGGGAACACTCCGCCGGTTTTTTACATCTCACACCACCGAATTTGCGCCAACAGGGAATATTTTTGTTTCTGCTCCGCACGGAGCAGAAGGATGCGCAGATTTGAGTTTCCACTGGAGCGACCCACCAGAAGGACGCTTCGCGCCGCTGCCTAGAAATTGATGGAGCCAAGCCCCCGGTAAGAGGACTTGGCTCCCTGCATTTTTGTTCATGTGTCCGATTAAAACAACCGCGCAGCCCGTTTGCCCGGTGCATGTCCACGCCCTCGCCGAGCAGCTTCATTACGCCGTCCGCGACAAGGTTTTCCATGTTGTCCCGCATGGCGATGAGGGGATTGTCCTTGCCGTAATACGAAGAATCCGCTTTCAGCCCCACCTCGCGGGAGAGCGGCTCCCAGTGCTCGTTCATAAGGCTTTTGATGTGTTCAAGACTCTCCACGGTATCGGCATCCAGCTTGTCATAGTCCATATCCATATATGTGCTGAAAAGTGGTCCTCGCGGAAGAACGCGCGGAACTCTTCCAGCGTGGGCACCCGGTCAAAATCAAACAATGTTTTTTTCTTCTTTTTCATGGAGCACCGCCTTTCCGCTTATTTTTATGAAAATTATATTATAGGCGGAAAGGATAGAAAAGCAAGTGTTTATTTTCTACCAGACGAACGTGAGATAACGCTTTTACATAGCAAGAATATGAAAAAAATCATTTGTATACTTCGAGATAATGAAATATAATAGGCACAAAAGCACGTGGGGTGAATGAACATGGATTACTTGACTGTCAAAGAAGCCGGGGCCAAATGGGGTATCACGAGCCGGATGGTGAATTATTATTGCGCAGCGGGGAGAATTGCCGGTGCAGTAAAAAAGGGAAACCTTTGGCTGATTCCAAGTAATGTGGGGAAACCGATAGATGGCCGTACACAGGGGGGCAGGAGCAATGACAATCTTAAAAAGTAAAGAACACAAAAATGTTTTCCGCTATGTAATGATAACAGTGGCGATGATTGCCGCCGCCACCGGTATTGGCTGGATAGTCCGCACGATCGGCTTTCCTGAAACAAACATTGTTATTGTCTATCTCCTTTCCATCCTGATGACCGCCAGATTGACGCGGGGATACGTTTATGGGATCGCAGCATCGGTCG